>JAFLRQ010000041.1:0-10333 GCA_022511395.1 Agathobacter sp.
CACCGTCTCAAAAGCGGCCTGATTTGGCATCTCGCACATTGCGCGCACAAGCGTCGGCACAATCTCCTCGAAGACATAGACATGTCCGCTGTGCCATTCCAGTTTGTCCAGATATTTTTCGAGATATGCCGCATTGCCCTGCATCAGCCCGCAGCAGATCAACAGAGAATAGCCCTCCTTGATCAGCACAAGATCCAGACATTCCCCGACAAACGGCACCGGTTTCTGCAAATACAGGATCGGTTCATTTTCCGCAAAGAAATCCTTCCAGCGCAGATACTCCGCTGCTTTTTTCTCGCCCTCGGCATAGCGCTCCAGATAAAAGCAGGCCCGCGCCGCGTTCAGCGCAAGAAATGCCCTGCACAGCTCGGTGTTGCGCTTATCCTTTTCCGCCGCTTTGCAGATCTCAAGCACTTCCCCATAGCGCTTCTGTTCCTTGCGCGCAATCACCTTTGCGCCGTAGAAGCCGCCGAGGGCAATATTGTCATACATCTCATCCCGCCCCGCCGTCAGTGCAAGGCACTCCTCGCCGAGCGCGTAGAGCTTGTCGTTCTCTTTGACCGAGCGGTACTCCTGCGCAAGCTGAATCCTCCAGCGCAGATTGTCCGGCTCCTCCTCAATCATTTCCTCCAGCAGAGGCACATTCCGCTCAAAGTGTTTCCACAGCGCCTCGTCAGTCTCATAGACATAGCCGAAATGATCGACAATCGCCCGCAGCCCCTTGCAGTCGCCCTCCGCCGGTTCCATATACTCGTGAATCTTGCTCTCAAAGTGCAGATCCGGCCATCGGCGGCTCATGCGCGACACCCAGCTGTCCGTATACTGCGTCGCCTCCATATCCAGATAATTCCTCTGGATATAGCTTGCGCGCCCGTACTGTCTGTACTCTCCGCTGGCAAAGAAATCGACGAGCTCCTGCACATCCACAAACCACTCGTCGTCATCCAGATACAAATACCACTCACCTGTGGCATATTTTAATGTCTCGTTTCTCGCCTTGGAAAAATCATTGCACCACGCAAAATCTGCCACAACGTCCCCGTACTGTTCGAGGAGCTGCCGCAGATCAGCATCACAGCCCGTATCCAATATAATGAGCTGGCTTGGAATCTGTTCCCGGATCGGTGTCAGGGAGTCCAGGCACTTTTGGATCGTCTCCCTACGGTTCGATGCCAAAAGCGCAATGGACAGCACCGGTGCTTTCCCAGCGCCCATCAGGAAAAATGTCCTCTCAGCTCTGCCTTCAGCAGCTCCAGATCCTCGTCCTCCGGGGTCATCTGCTGCAGCTGCTCGGTGATGGCATAAGCCTCCGCGTACATGCCGGAATCCATCAGGTTGAGAATCTGCTCCTTCACCTCAATCGCAATCGCCGCCATCTCGTTGGAAACGGCAGCCGCCTCCTGCAGACGCTTCTCGCTCTCCACTCCCAGAAGCGTCGCGTAGTTTTTAATCACTGTCCCCAGCGTCGGCCACTCTGCCGCGGCCTTGCCCAGTGCATCCAGCCTGCTCTCATAATCCTCCGGCGCGCAGGCAAGCGCCTGCTCCACCCAGAATGCCCCGCGGATGTGATCCGGAAGAATTTCCAGGCACTCCTCAAACACAACCGGATTATACACCTGTCTGGCGTAGCGCATATTTGCACTTGCAAACTCGCGCAAAAGCTGCTCGACGCTCTCCACACTGTCGCCCTGCAGCACGCCGCTCACCCAATAATTGGACATGTGCATCTCCAGATAATCGTAACGGATATCGTTTCGCGTGCGGATTCCCGCCAGATGTGAGCGCACAAAATCCCAGTGCTGCGCAGATTTCTTGCCATTTAACACGTTAACCATGATCATCCATTTCCCGATGGGCTGGTCAAGAAGCATCTGCTCCAGCGGAATCCTTCCCGCCTCCGCAGACTGCCAGATCTCCTCCGGGAGAAGCAAAAACTTTCCGCTGTCCACAAGCAGTTCTACCGCCTGCGCCTGCATGTGCTCATCCACAACTATATTCTGAACTCTCTCATCAAACGTACTCTTGATCTCTGTCATTCCGATATCCTTTCTGCGATCGCTCTCGAAATCGTTTCCTAAAATGTATTTCGGCAATTGCCCGAGATTTGGCAACCTCGGCCTTCACAATTTCTGACCAATGTTTTTCGTTCAGTGCGCTTCCAGCAATCCAATTCGCGCCATAAGCTTCAATTTCGCCGTTTCCAGATCATTCGGACGGATCATGGCAAGCTGCTCCAAAATCTCCAGCGCCTCCGCAAAGCGCTTCTCGTCGAGAGAGGTCTGCACCCGCTCCTTGATCTGCTTCTCCAACTGCCGCATCTCGCTCCGCTCACGCCACGCCCGTTTCTGCCATTCCAGCTCGCGCTCGCGCAGATATCGGACAATCACCGGTGACAGAGCCGGATCCACATGCGCCGCATTGTCCAGATACGCCATTTCCCGCTGGTTATCGCCCTGAGCCTCAAACGCCTTCGCCAGATAGAAGCCCGCCAGCAGCGATCCCGGAAGCAGCTCCGGATATTCCTGAAAAACCAGCGGCGTATAATATTTTCTGGCGAACTCCAACGCGCGCGTTCCATAGTCCTTCAGCCCCTGCTCCATGTCGGCGAAGGCTTCTCCCTTGGCCGCCCGCCCGTAAGCCAGCCACACAAACGCCATATCGTAGCGGACATTCTCGCGGCTCTTCATTGCAAGCAGCTCCCGCTCTGTCGTCCAAAGATCCTGCACGGGAACCTTTCCCATGTACTCCTGCAGATGCTCCTTCCACATTTCATACGGAACCGAGAGGTAGCCCTCCTCCACAGAGCCGCCATGGCGCTTTACGATATCCGTCAGGATATCCGGTGTCGCAAAAATATCCGGCGTGCGCCGGCAGAACTCGGAGAAAAACGCCTGATAATCCGCGTCCCAGCCATCTTCATCCGCCACAATCAGCTTCACATACCAGATGTACCAGAACTCGCCCTCCATCCGCGCCGTCATGCGCATCAATGCGCGGCATGCCGCTTCGTCCTGTTCGCGCCTTCCCTCGATCGCGGCAAACAATTTCGTTGCCGCCTCGCGGTTGTTCCACAAATCCTGCATGGCGCGCAGCAGATTCTCATCGGCGGGCATCTTCGCCATCGCCTCCACCAGAACCGGAAACAGGTCGTCCGAGACATACATCACCGGCTCTCCCCAGCCCAGCTCCTCATAGTTCTCCCGGAGAGCCGAGGTGTCGCCGCGCATCAGACCGCAGCCGATTTTCAGAGAGAGCGCCCGCTTTCTGCACACATTGTCAAAGGCTGTACCGACCAGAAGCGCTCCCTCCTCCTCCTCCAACTGGGAACGGTGCTTTTTAAAATATTGAAACGCATCCTCGTATACCGCAAGCTGCTCCTCCGCCTCACGGCATTCCCGCCGCTGAAAATGCAGACGCGCAAACGAGAGCGCGCAGTAGGCCCGGCACAGGCGAGACAGGCGTTTATCCATCTGCATCGCTTTTTTCATGGCAAGCGCCGCGTCACTGTGCTTCAGCTCGATCTGGCTGTCCAGAAGTCCCGCGTAAAAAGTACCGATGTCGCGGAAATCGTCCGGATCTGTGCAATTCGTGACAGCGCCAAGTGACTCCTGGCAAAATTGCTGCAGCTCCTCCCACTTTTGCACATTGTTGAGCTCCTGAATAATCTGCACCCGCCAGCGCAGGCGTTTCGGCTCCTCCTTCATCATCTGCAGCAAAAGCGGATAATTGCGCTCAAATTTTTTCAGCTTTGCCTCCATCGTCTGAGCGATATAGCCTGTGTGGTTGGCAACCAGATGCAGATTGATGCACTTGCCGACCTGCGGCGCAATGTACTCATGAATCCTGCTGTAAAATTTCGTCTCCGGATAGAGCTTAATGATCCTCGACACCCAGCTGTCACTGTAGAAAGCGCCCTGCGCATCATGAAAATTCCTCTGGATATAGTTGGCACAGCCGTAGTCTTTATACTTTCCCGAGGTAAAGAAATCTATGAGCTCGTCGTACTCAACAAACCACTCATCGTCATCGATGAACAGATACCACTCGCCCCTTGCCATCTCAACGCTGACATTTCTCGCCTTGGAAAAATCATCACACCACACAAACTCCGCCACACGGTCCGTATACTCCAGACAAAGCGCATGTACCGACGCATCCTGGCTGGTGTCCACAATGACCAGCTCACTCGGAATTTTTTCCATGATCGGCCGCAGCGAATCCAGACAGCGCCTGACCTCCGCCTTATTCCTCGACGCCAGCATTGCAATTGTCAATAATATCCTTTTCGCCACAGAATCTCCTCCATTTTCGATACCATCTCCTGATACCAAGAAAAAAGGGGAGCGGTTTCGCTCCCCTTAAAAGCTTTGTTATTTATTAGCCTAACAGAGACATAACGCCCTGGGTTGCCTGATTTGCCTGAGCCAGCATAGACTGTCCAGCCTGTGCAAGAATGTTGTTCTTGCTGTACTCAACCATCTCTTCTGCCATGTCAGTATCGCGAATCTGAGACTCAGCAGCAGTTGTATTCTCAACAACGTTGTCCAGGTTAGCGATTGTATGCTCAAGTCTGTTCTGGATAGCACCGAGCTCAGATCTCTGTGCGGAAACCTTAGCAAGCGCGTCTGCGATAGAGTCAATCGCATAGGTAGCCTTTGCGCCGGTCTTATCCATAACATTGATGCCCTTAATCTTGAGTCCTGCGGAATCCATCGTGTCGATCGTGAATGCGATCTTGTTGGTTCCGTCAGAGTCAGCACCTACATGTAAGCCAATCTGCAGACCCTGCTTAATCTGAACGTCAGCCTCATTGATCTTGAAGGAGATCTGGGTCTGGCCGGTTTTATACTGTGTTGCCTCTGCGTAGTCCGGGCTATTCATGAATGTAGAGGACTCTACCTTTGCCTCATGTCCTGGGTCAGCGCCGATGGAGCTTGCCTTGCGCAGCTCATCTGCGATCAGCTCATAAGCCTTCTTTGCAGAGATGATGGAGCCGTCATTGTCACCGATACCGTCAGCCTCGTTCGTATCCTTCATAGCCACCACGGTCTGGGTTCCGATTACAACCTTGTCGGTATCCCGGATCAGCGCCGCAATGTGCTCTTTGGTAAGGTGATTCTCAGTCTTATCCTCATCCGCTTCGCTTGCAACGATCTTGTACTCGGTTCCGTTGATTGTGATGATGCATCCGACACCGTTTCCTTTTGCAAGGTCCACGCCGTCCGTAATCATCTTGCGGACATCCTCAACCGTTGTTCCGATTGTGTATCCCTTTGCGCCGATGGAGATTGTCTGACCATACTTGAGCGCTGCCATCGTGAAAGTAGCAATACCAGTTCCGACACCTGAAAGCTCGCCCGGAAGTCCGGCATCCTTAGCAGACACAATTGCAGTAGATGTCTTGCCATTTCCTTTCATAAGGTAAGTTTCGTTGAACTTTGTTGTCTCAGCAACGCGGTCAATTTCTGTTGTCAACTGATCGATCTCATTCTGGATTGCCAGACGATCCGATTCACTGTTGGTTCCGTTCGCAGCCTGTACTGCCAGCTCGTTCATTCTCTGTAACATCGAGTGAACTTCGTTCAATGCGCCCTCAGCCGTCTGTACTGCTGAGATACCATCCTGTGCATTGGTGGATGCCTGATCCAAACCTCTGATCTGCTTTCTCATCTTCTCAGAGATCGAAAGACCTGCTGCGTCGTCAGCCGCGCGGTTGATCTTGAAACCGCTGGAGAGCTTCTCCGTTGACTTAGCCTGACCACTTGTTGTTACGTTCAACATCCTGTTGGCGTTCATCGCCTGCATATTGTGCTGTACTACCATGATTTTTCCTCCTTGAATGTAATTGCAACATACCTGTTGAAATCATTTTTGAGTTGTTTATTACTACCTACTTGCCTTATATATCGGGCGAAATCCGAACATCTTAACCCCTAATTTAAAAAAAATTTAATTTCCCGGTTTTGCCGCAGTACAGCCGCGTTTTTATAACTATAGAAGAAACTCCTCGCTTATGATATAAGTTCAGGGCCAAAAAGTCTTTTGACTTTCTGGCCCTGATTCCTTAGTTTTGTCCGTAATAGGCGTTCTCGCCATGCTTTCGATAGAAATGCTTATTCTTGATGCTGTCGGGTGCCGGCTGCACCTGCGGGTTAATGGCCTCCGTATTGCGCGCCATCTTTGCAACCTCTTCCAGAACAACCGCGTTATGCACAGCCTCCGCCGCATCCTTGCCCCATGTAAAGGGGCCGTGGTTTTTGCAGAGAACCGCCGGAGTGTAGACCGGATTGATGCCCCTCTCCTCAAAGGTCTCAATGATGACGGTGCCCGTGTTCTTCTCGTAGCCCGCATCGATCTCCTCCTGCGTCAAGTTCCGCGCGCAGGGAATCGGCCCGAGGAAGTAGTCCGCGTGGGTCGTCCCGTACAGCGGGATATCACGCCCCGCCTGTGCCCATGCCACCGCTTCCGGGGAATGGGTGTGCACAATCCCTCCGATATCCGGGTATTTCTTGTAGAGCTCTAAGTGGGTGGCGGTATCGGAGGAGGGCTTGTAGCGGCCCTCAACCTTGTTTCCGTCCAGATCCATCACTACCATGTCCTCCGGAGTGAGTTCATCATAATCCACGCCGCTGGGTTTGATTACGAAATATCCGCTCTCGCGGTCAATCCCGCTCACGTTGCCCCAGGTATAGGTGATCAATCCCCTCTTAGGAAGCTCCATGTTGGCTTCATATACCTGTTCCTTTAATTTTTCTAACATATGTCCTCCATTCATCAGTCTGCCGCAGCAGACCGGAGCAGATCACCGCAAACTAATTCCAAGCCTTAATGCTCTTGTAGATACCCGCAGCGTCCAAGCCGTACTTCACCAGCAGCTCATTCGCCGGGCCGGACTCGCCGAAGCAGTCATTGACACCGATCTTCTTCACCGGAGTCGGGCACTTCTCGCTGAGCACATCGCACACGGCGCTGCCAAGGCCGCCGATCACAGAGTGCTCCTCCACGGTAACGACTTTGCCGCACTTCTTTGCAGCCGCGATCACCAGCTCCTCATCCAGCGGCTTGATGGTGTGGATATTGATCACCTCCGCGTTCACGCCGTCTGCGGCAAGCTTCTCCGCCGCCTCCAAAGCCGCGCTCACGCACAGGCCTGTCGCGATAATTGCAAGATCACTGCCCTCGCGGAGAACAATGCCTTTTCCTATTTCAAACTTGTAATCGGGCTTGTCGTTGATCACCGGAACCGCCAGACGGCCGAATCTCAGGTAAACCGGGCCATCATGCTCATAGGCCGCGCGCACGGCTGCCTTTGCCTCAATATCGTCACTGGGGTTGATCACAACCATTCCCGGGATCGCGCGCATCAGGGCAATGTCCTCATTGCACTGGTGGCTCGCTCCGTCCTCTCCAACGGAAATTCCCGCGTGGGTCGCGCCAATCTTTACATTCAGATGCGGATATCCAACGGAATTGCGCACCTGCTCAAACGCCCGCCCTGCCGCGAACATTGCAAAGGAGCTGACGAAGGGAACCATCCCCGTCGTAGCAATTCCCGCTGCGATGCCCACCATGTTGCACTCTGCGATACCGCAGTCAATGTGCCGGTCCGGAAATGCCTTCTTAAAAACGCCGGTCTTGGTGGCAGCGGCAAGATCCGCATCCAAAACCACCAGATCCTCTTTCTCTTTTCCAAGCTCCGCCAGCGCTTCACCATAGCTGTCGCGGGTTGCAATCTTAACTACATCTGCCATTACTGCTCACCTGCCTTTCTCAATTCATCCATTGCCTTCTCAAACTCCTCATCGCTTGGCGCCTTGCCGTGCCAGCCCACCTGGTTCTCCATAAAGGATACACCCTTGCCCTTCACGGTCTTCGCGATGATGGCGGTCGGCATACCCTTGGTCTCGCGCGCCTCTTTCATAGCCGCCGCGATCTGGTTCATATCGTTGCCGTCGATATTGATTACATGGAAGTTGAACGCTTTGAACTTCTCGTCAATCGGGTACGGAGAGTTGACCTCCGTGATCGGTCCGTCGATCTGAAGATTGTTGTTATCCACAATCACCACCAGATTGTCAAGCTTTTTCGCGCCTGCAAACATGGCAGCCTCCCATACCTGTCCCTCCTGGGTCTCGCCGTCTCCGAGGAGCGTGTACACGCGATAGCTCTTGTTGCGGAGCTTCGCGGAAAGCGCCATTCCCACTGCCGCGGAAATGCCCTGTCCCAGAGAACCGCTGGACATGTCAACGCCCGGCGTGTGGGCAATGCAGGGATGTCCCTGAAGATGGGAGCCCACATGGCGCAGAGTCTCAAGATCCGCCACCGGGAAATAACCGCGGTGCGCGAGGGTCGAATAGAGCCCCGGCGCGGTGTGTCCCTTGGAGAGCACAAAGCGGTCGCGGTCCGGATCCTTCGGATTCTTCGGATCGATGTTCATCTCCTCAAAATACAGATAGGTATAAATGTCCGCCGCGGAGAGCGATCCGCCCGGATGTCCCGATTTTGCCGCATGAACTCCGATCACGATTCCCTTGCGGACTTCAAGCGCTGTTTTTTGTAATTCCTGAATTGTCATTTTAACCTCCCTTTCTATGATCATGCATTATAGCGGAAGCGCCGTAACCGCCGCCTGCTCCGCCGAAATTGCTGCCCGATAGCTCTCTATGTACTCGTCAAAGCCCTTCACATCCGCCGCATCCGGCTGCATCACGCTGCCCTGCTGCCCCGCGAAGACCCTTTCATTTAAGTAAGCGTCCAGCGGCTCGCCGTCCTTGCGGTTCACCATGTAGGCCGCAAGAACCGCCATGCCCCAGGGGCCGCCCTCTCCCGCCGTCTCCATGACCGCCACCGGCGCATCCATGGCCGCCGCGAGAATGCTCTGCCCGACGCCCTTCGTCTTGAACAGGCCGCCGTGCCCGTAAAGCGTGTCCACCTTCACCTTCTCCTCTTTAAAGAGAATGTCGCAGCCGATCTTTAAGGTCGCCAGAGACGCATACAGGTGTGTGCGCATGAAATTCGCCAGCGTCAGCTTCGCGTCCGGCTTGCGCACGAACATTGGCCGTCCCTCGTTGAGCCCAATCACCGGCTCGCCGGAAAAGCAGTTGAACGCAACCAGCCCGCCGCAATCCTTGTCTCCCTGCAGTGCCTTATTGTACAGAGTGCCGTAAAGATTGTCCATGTCCACGGCCAGCCCGAAGGTGTCGGCAAAGTCCTTGAACAGCCCCACCCAGGCATTCAGGTCGGAGGTGCAGTTGTTGCAGTGCACCATCGCCACCGCATCCCCCATGGGGGTTGTCACCATATCCAGCTCTTCATGTACTTTCTTAAGCGCCTCCTCCAGAACCACCATGGCAAATACCGAGGTTCCGGCGGACACATTTCCGGTGCGGACCGCCACAGAGTTCGTCGCCACCATGCCGGTGCCGGCATCTCCCTCCGGCGGCGCCATCGGAATTCCCGCCTCAAGCGCTCCGCTCGGATCGAGGAGCTTCGCCCCCTCTGCGGTCAGCGTGCCCGCATGCTCTCCCGCCACAAGCACCTTCGGCAAAATGTCGGAAAGCTTCCACGGGTATTTCTGCACCTTCGGAAGCGCCTCAAAGGTCTTTAACATCTTTGCGTCAAAATCTCTCGCCGCGGAATCGATCGGGAACATGCCGGAGGCCTCTCCGACCCCAATCACCTTCTCCCCGGTGAGTTTCCAGTGGATATATCCCGCCAGCGTAGTGATAAAGCGGACATTTCCCACATGCGGCTCATCGTTTAAGACCGCCTGATACAGATGCGCAATGCTCCACCGCTGCGGAATGTTGAAATTCAGCACGCCGGAAAGCTCAGCCGCCGCCTCTCCGGTGATGGTGTTGCGCCATGTCCGAAACGGCACCAGCAGCTCCCCCGCCTCGTCAAACGCCATGTATCCGTGCATCATGCCGGAAAATCCGATCGCCGCGAGCTTTGTCACCGACACGCCATACCTTGTCCTGACATCTTCCGTCATCTTGCCGTAGCAGTCCTGCAGGCCGGACCAGATATCCTCCAAGCTGTAGGTCCAGACCCCATCCTCCAGGCGGTTCTCCCAGTCATGGGCACCGGAGGCAATCGGCGCATGACTTTCGTCGATCAGAACGGCCTTGATCCGCGTGGAGCCGAACTCTATGCCGAGCACCGCTCTGCCGTCGGCAATCGTCTGTTTTGCGTCACTCATTCTTGTACCCCCATTCCATATAAATTTTCGATACTAGTTTACCACGACTTGCCATCTCCCGCAAGACGGAAATTTTCGAGGGACTGCCAATTTCCGCGTCTGTATCACGCTTTGGCAAATAAAACCTGATGA
>JAFLRQ010000041.1:10433-14059 GCA_022511395.1 Agathobacter sp.
GAGGGACTGCCAATTTCCGCGTCTGTATCACGCTTTGGCAAATAAAACCTGATGAACACATCAAAGGCGGCATCAGAACCGTCTGACACCGCCTTACTCTTTCACTTTTTGTTCTTCACACTGCCGGGCGGCCAGATCCGCAGCTTTACCTTCCCGACCACCTGCCCCTCGGCAACCAGGCCAATCGAGGCACTCCTGGAATCAAGCGAACTGCTGCGTTTGTCCGCCATCACAAAAAAGCTCCCCTTGGTCACCTGACAGGGCAGCTTAATATCACAATCTCCCAAGGCCTTTTCATCCAGATAATCCTCGTCAAGCGCAACATCATTGACGTACACCGTGCCGTCCTCGGACAGATTCACCCAATCTCCCTCGCAGGCAATGATCCGGCGGATTAATATCCTGTGGCCATTGTAAAAAGCAATGATATCTCCGCGCTCGTAGGTTTCCGCGCCCGGCGCCACCACCATCTGCCCCTCCGAAAGCACGGGGCTCATGTAATTGTCCTCCACGCGCACAACCGGCAGCCAGTAGTGCGTCACCAGCACAAAGGCTGCAACTATCACCAGAAACAACCCCGCGATCGTACACAGAGCCCTTCGAAAACGCAGATTATAGCGGGCTCTCTGCACCTCCTCGCGCAGATCCGCTATCTGCAGATCCGCATTTGCTTCCTTCCGATCGCTATCCATGCATTCTACCTATCGGCCGCAGTCCCAGCACGTCAATCCGACTTGCAATAGCGCACGCCTGCTCCACTACCCGCTCTGTCTGGTAGGAGAGGGTTCCGATTCTTCGCTCCGCCCGATAAGTCTGCTGCACCCCCTGATCTGCGCGCTCAAGAGCCTCCTCTGCCTGACGGTACGCCTCGCGCGACTGCTCTAACGCAACTCCGGCCTGACGCGAAGTCTCACGCGACTGCTCGAGCGCAACTCCGGCCTGACGCGTCGCCTCGCGCGACTGCTCAAGGGCCTCCTCCGCCTGACGGGAGGTCGCACGCGACTGTACCAGCGCCTTTCCCACCTGGCGCGTCGCCTCGCGCGACTGCTCAAGGGCCTCCTCCGCCTGACGGGCAGCATCCTCTGCCTGGCGCGTCGCGGCATTCACCTTGTCGGTCGTCAGCTCAAGTCCATGAATCGTCTTCTTCAGATTCTCAATGGCCGTGTTGACCTCACCCACATTTTGTATGTTCCGCTCGCAATCCTCAATCCTGCGGTTTGCCTCTTCCAAATAATTCCGAAGATGTTCAATTTCCTTGCTCCTGTCCAGCAACAGCTCCAGAAGCTCCATGCGATTTAGTTTTTTCAAATCTTTTTTAGCCATACCATTCTGCCTCCGCACGTCCG
The DNA here is from genome assembly GCA_022511395.1 of Agathobacter sp. Classification (GTDB taxonomy): domain Bacteria; phylum Bacillota; class Clostridia; order Lachnospirales; family Lachnospiraceae; genus Roseburia. The sequence goes on from JAFLRQ010000041.1 coordinate 11,780, forward strand.
TGTAAAAGAGGGATCCCTCGAGTGTATAGAGGTTTGGATTTTATTATAGCACGATTTTTTCCGCATGAAAAGGGGAAATTTGTAAATTTTTAAATCTTTTTTTAATAAAAAGTCGAAACCACAAGTACATGTTTTTCCATAGGTTTTTTTCACTAGATCTTGTGTTCGTCACAAAAAAGAAAAAAGGGAATATGCCGACGGCACATCCCTGCAGCGAGGTTTTTATGGTCAAAAGGGGACAGAATATAACAGCGCCACCCGAACTCTTCTTCTCATCCGGGTGGCGCTATTTCTGTTCACTGTCCATTGGAGTAATCCTCCTCTTACTTGTTCCTCTCATCCATCTTCTCTGTTTTCTAACGTGACCTTTTGGACTGGCTTTGTATACGATTAACGGTTTATTTCAAAGCTCTGTCCTTTTCTCCTCTCTCATCTTATCGCCACGGGTGTCCTAAAATGAATGATCGTATGGGTTGCTTCTTACCTTGGCTTATGTTCCCTTTGGACCGTACCTCCTTTTCTTGGATTTTCATTCGGGATCTTTCTTTATCCCGTCTCTGTGTCTCTCTCTTTGATGAGTTAAATATATCACGCAACAAATCATTTGTCAACATGTTTTTTAAAATTTTTTCAAAAAAATTTTTGTTGCAAATCTATTGTGTTATTTTAATATATTATTCAGATAATTTGAGCAGTTCCCACTCTTCACGCAATGCCCACAGACCGTTGAATCGCCTTCTTTTTTTGTGTTATAATCTATGGAAAAGGAGGTAATCATCATGCCATTTATCAATTCAAAAATCAGCACGCCGCTCTCGACAGAGCAGGAAACCGTTATCAAGGAAAGGCTCGGAAAGGCGATTGAGCTGCTTCCAGGCAAATCGGAGCGCTGGCTCATGGTAGGATTTGAGCCGAAGACCTCCCTCTACTTCCGCGGGGACAATTCACAGCCCATCGCCTTTGTAGAGGTCAGTGCCTTCGGCTCAGAGAATCCGGACGCTTTTTCCAAGCTCACCGCCCAGATCTGCCAAATTTACAATGAAGTGCTCGGCATTGCCCCGGACCACATCTACATCAAATATCAGGCCGTGAGCAGCTGGGGCTGGAACGGGTCAAATTTGTGACGCCGTTTCCTTCTGTGTCAGCCGGACTGCAATCCAGACAGCAGCGGCGGTCATCACTGCCACCAGAACTTCCACTGCGGCAATCGGCAGGAATTCGGCGGTCACTACCGTCACGGCGTCAACCACAAAATGCATCACAAACGCGACGAACCAGAAGAATTTCTTCCCGGTCTTTACCGCCTGAAATACCATCACTGACAGAACAATCTGTAAAATGATTGCAAGGATCCGCTCTACCCCGCCGAGATAAAACATATAGGACGGAGAGTTCCAGAGCACAGAGAGCTGTTCCAGAGACGCGCTGGCGGTCGCCTCATCCAAGACCTCCAGCGCGCTGGCAAGCGTCCCGGAATTGATCATCACAGAAGCCATCAGATTGCTGATGCTGGTCACTCCCAAAATCAAAATCGCCTCAATTCCCCCGTGCCCCACTCCGTACATCAGGGCATTTGGCATATCCAGACGGTCCTTCATGAAGAATTTCATGGCGACCAGCCGTCCGACTTCCTCAAACAAAGCTGCCGCCAGACCGCCGTAAAGGGCGTACAGCCAGATATTGTCTTTGATTACCGTACCGGTAAGGCCCAGCACCGCCGCGTGCATAAACGACTCCAGCACCAGCGCAAACACAATAAAGATTGCACATCCGATGAAGAATGTGGACACCCTCGCGCCCGTCTTCTTCCAGACAACAATCAGCAGCACAATCGGCAGGATAATGCCCACAACGAGCGCAAACCCCATTCCCACCATACTTGCAGTACTTACAGTTCCAATTTCCATGACTTCCCTCCGCTTTCTTTTTCAACTGTCAACCGGTCATTTCGCCGGCAGAATTTTAACCGCCGTGCCGTAGGCAATGACCTCCGCCGCGCCGCTCATCACCTGGGAGCTGCCGTATTTGATGCCGATCACGGCATCCGCGTTCATCGCCTTTGCCTCATCCACCATTCGCTTCACGGCAATCTGCCGGGCTTCGTTCAGCATCTCCGTGTAGCCCGCCAGCTCTCCGCCGACCAAGGATTTCATCCCCGCCATAAAATCACGTCCGAAATTCTTGGTCTGTACAATGGTGCCCTTTACCATGCCGAGCGCCTCAATGTCCTGTCCCGGAATGTACTCAATACTTAACAGCTTCATCCTCTTCTCCTCCTTT
>JAFLRQ010000041.1:14159-15568 GCA_022511395.1 Agathobacter sp.
CTGCAGTGTGCAGTGGCCGGCAATGATCTGGGAGGTGACCGCCTGCATCTTGATCAGGTTTTCCTTCTGCCGGTCCAGCTCATCCAGATGCCGGTCCAGACAGTCCTCCAAGCGGATATCGCCCCGCAGCAGGTCGCTGATGCTCTCGATGGACACGCCCAGCTTTCTCAACAGCTTGATTCTCAGCAGCCGGTCCACATCCTCCTGCCCGTACTCCCGGTATCCGTTCTCCGCCCGCTTCGGAGCCAAAAGCCCCTGCTGCTCGTAAAAGCGGATGTTCTTCCCGGTGATCCCTACCAGTTCTTCCACATGCTTGATCTTCACACTGACAACTCCTTTTGCTCCGGTTTTGCCCGTTTGCACCTTCACTTATACAGCTTCCACAAGGTGGAAGGTCAAGAGGTTTTCTGCATTTTTTATTATATATCAAAAAAATCTCTTTTTACAGTGCCTCCGGACAATTTATTTGCCCATCCCATTTGTCTGGTCTTATAAATTTATACAAAATTGGATATTTACATATGGCCATTTTGGAGTAGGATATAGGAAAAACAATGGGAGGAAAAAACAATGGAATACAAAAAAATATTAACGATACAGGACATTTCCTGCGTGGGACAGTGCTCGCTGACGGTCGCGCTTCCTATTTTATCTGCCTGCGGAATGGAAACATGCATATTGCCTTCCGCAGTTTTGTCAACGCATACCATGGGCTTCAGCGGCTTTACATTCAGAGACCTCACCGACGATATGCCCGCCATACAGGAGCATTGGCAAAAGGAGGGAATCAAGTTCGACGGTATCTACACCGGATACCTCGGCAGCACAAAGCAAGTCGGTTACGTCAAAAATATACTGGATACTATGGGCAATGACCGCTGCGTAAAAATCGTAGATCCTGCTTTTGCCGATAACGGCAAGCTCTATCCGATTTTTGACAATGTTTATGTGGATGCGATGAAGACCCTTTGCCCTTCTGCGGATATATTGCTGCCGAACATTACAGAAGCGTGCTTCCTTTCCGGCGTGACCTATAAAGAGACATACGACGAAAATGACATCAAAGAACTCCTCGCCGAATTGAGCAAGCTGGGCTGTGCCACAATTGTCCTTACAGGGGTCAGTTACTCCCCCGAAAAAACAGGGGTCGTCGTCTATGAAGACGGAAAAATCAGCTATTATGAGCACCGGCGCATCTCCAAGGGCTGCCACGGAACAGGAGATGTGTATGCCTCTGCGTTTACGGGCGCTCTGATGAACGGAAATTCCATCTTTGAAGCCGCGAAAATAGCTGCCGACTATACGGTTCTGTGCATTGAAAAGACACAGAATGATCCGGAGCATTGGTATGGCGTGAAATTTGAGACCGCTCTGCCGGAATTGATGCAGATGCTTTAGGATAGTGATCT
>JAFLRQ010000042.1:0-2750 GCA_022511395.1 Agathobacter sp.
GTTCTGAAAGGATCAGCCCTCCTGTCGTTCCGACAGCGGCGCAGAAGAAATGCACTCCAAGTACAGGGAAGGAATGTACTTGGATTGCATTTCTTCTGCGCCGCTGTTCAAATGGGCAATGCGGTTGACTTTAAATGGGTAACAAGGTATAATTTACCGTGTGTTTAGGGACACTTTACTTTAGTATTTCAATTGACAACCTGCAGTGAAAGGAGAAAACATTGGATCATTTACAGGAATTAGAAGCTGAGGCGATTTTTATCATGCGGGAGGTGGCGGCCGAGAGTGAGAAACCGGTCATGCTTTACTCGATCGGAAAGGATTCGTCGGTCATGCTCCGCATTGCGATGAAGGCTTTTTATCCGGAAAAACCGCCGTTCCCGTTTCTGCATGTAAACACGACATGGAAGTTTCGTGAAATGATCGAGTTTCGCGAGAAAATGGCAGAGAAGCTCGGCATTGAGATTATCGAATACATCAATGAGGATGGCGTGAAAAAGGGGATTAATCCGTTTGACCACGGAAGTGCCTACACGGACATCATGAAGACGCAGGCCTTGAAGCAGGCGCTGGACAAGTATGGGTTTACGGCGGCCTTCGGCGGCGGCAGGCGCGATGAGGAGAAGTCGAGGGCCAAGGAACGCATTTTCTCCTTCCGGAACTCGGCGCACGCATGGGATCCGAAGAATCAGAGGCCGGAGATGTGGAAGCTCTTCAACACACAGATTTTCCAAGGGGAGGAGGTCAGGGTGTTTCCGCTCTCCAACTGGACGGAAAAGGATATCTGGGAATACATCCGCAGGGAGAACATTGAGATCCCGTCGCTGTATTTTGCCAAGGAGCGCCCGGTTGTCAATCGGGGTGGCAACATTATTATGGTGGATGATGACCGGATGAAGCTTTTGCCGGGAGAAAAGGTGGAGATGAAGAAGGTACGTTTCCGCACACTCGGATGCTATCCGCTTACCGGCGCGGTGGAGTCGGATGCGGACACACTGGATGCGATTATCGAGGAGACGCTGGCCAGCGTGGAGTCCGAGCGGACAAGCCGTGTGATTGACTCGGACGGCGGCTCCGCCAGTATGGAAAAAAGAAAGCGGGAGGGGTATTTCTAGCATGAATAATTTATTGAAGTTTATTACCTGCGGCAGTGTGGATGACGGAAAATCCACACTGATCGGGCATATGCTGTATGACGCGAAGCTGCTTTTTGCGGATCAGGAGAAGGCGCTTCAGATGGACTCCAAGATTGGTTCGGCCAGCGGCGGTCTGGACTATTCCCTCCTTTTGGACGGCCTGATGGCAGAGCGGGAGCAGGGAATCACGATCGATGTCGCCTACCGCTATTTTTCCACGGAAAAGCGCAGCTTTATTGTGGCAGACACGCCCGGGCACGAGGAGTACACGAGGAATATGGCGGTGGGAGCTTCATTTGCTTCCCTTGCCGTGATTCTGACTGATGCCAGCCAGGGGGTTCTGATTCAGACAAGGAGGCATACCAGAATCTGCGCCCTTATGGGAATCCGGCATTTTGTGTTTGCAGTGAACAAGATGGACTTGGTGAACTATGACGCCGACCGTTTCCGCAGGATAGAGAAAGAGATCAAGATGCTCATGTCCGAATTTGAGTACGACACCATGAAGATCATACCGGTGTCGGCGACAAACGGCGACAATGTGACATCCCGCGCGCCTCGCATGCCGTGGTACAAGGGAGAGTCCCTTTTGGAATATCTGGAGAAGGTGAATGTGGAGGAGGAGGCGGAGAACATCGGCTTTACGCTTCCGATTCAGCGAGTGTGCCGCCCGGATCACACGTTCCGCGGGTTTCAGGGACAGATTGCGTCCGGCAGCGTGCGCACAGGGGATGAGCTGACCGCGCTTCCAAGCGGGGAGAAGGCGTCGGTGCTCTCGATTCATATCGGGGATCAGAAGGTGGAGGAGGCATCTGTCGGAATGCCCGTCAACATTCAGCTTGACAGAGAGATTGACATCTCGCGCGGCTGTGTGCTGGAGCGGAACTCTACCTGCCAGACGGGAACCATGTTTGCGGCGGACATTTTGTGGATGGATGACGACCGTCTGATGCCCGGACGCAACTATATGATGAAGCTCGGGACGCAGCTTGTGCCCGCTACGGTGATGAACATCCGCTATCGGATTGATGTGAATACGGGAGCGGAGGTGTCTGCGGAATACATTTTAAAGAATGAGATTGCGCGCTGTGAGATTTCGGTCCCCAGCCGGATTGTGTTTGACAATTTCAGCAACAGCAGTGATCTCGGCAGCTTAATTTTGATTGACCGGCTCACAAATATGACCAGTGCCTGCGGCGTGGTGCGCAGGGCACTCGACAGGGGGAGCAACCTGACCTGGCATAACATGGATATCAACCGCTCACTCCGCGAGGGGCAGATGGGCCAGAAGGCATTGACTGTCTGGATGACGGGACTTTCCGGCGCGGGCAAATCCACAGTCGCAAACGCGCTGGAGAAAAAGCTTTTTGCCATGGGTAAGCACACAATGCTTTTGGACGGAGACAATGTCCGCATGGGATTAAACCGCAACCTTGGATTTTCCGAGACGGACCGCGTCGAGAATATCCGGCGTATCGCTGAGGTGGCAAAGCTCATGAACGACGCGGGCTTGATTGTCATCACCTCCTTTATTTCTCCGATGCACATAGACCGCAAGAATGCCAAGGAGATTATTGGAGAGGGCTTTGTGGAGGTCTATGTGAGCACGCCGAT
>JAFLRQ010000042.1:2850-15516 GCA_022511395.1 Agathobacter sp.
GGCAGTGCTGGCGCATCCGGGACTGATGAAAATGCCTGTGGAGGAGCAGAAAAAGCTGGTGGCAAGATTGAAGGAAGCCGGACTGGATGCACTCGAGTGCTGTTATTTCAAGCATAAGTCGCAGCAGGTGAGGCTGTATCATGATTGGGCATCCGAGTTTGGACTTAAAATTTCCTGTGGCTCGGATTTCCACGGAGAGAAAGTGAAGCCGGATGTGCCCTTTGGCATGAATCTGCGGGAGGACTGGGTCGCGGATCTGGTCATTCGCTGATTCGCTGTGAGGAGGGACGGGATGAAAACGACATCATATCGTTTGTTCAAAAGAGCGGGAATGGCCGCCGTGCTTATTCTTGCCGTGACGCTGGCAGCCCTGTGTGTGGATCCGCAGGCAGTGTACGCGATGGAGTTTTTCCGCGAGGCCAGCGGGAACTACGTGACAGAGGAGGATAAAGACGGATATTATTACCGTGCATCGGAGCAGCAGCTTGAGAACGGGGAGTGCATGGTCTATGTCTACGGAGGAAAGGAGGCAGACATTGTTCTGCCGAAAACCTGCGGCTCCCGCAAAGTGACCGGCGTCGACACGAATTTTTCCAGCCTGGTCGGTTATCTCGGGAACGGCATGACGAGTCTGTCCACGGTGAAAATTCCAAAGGGCTATACGACCATTGAGTCCGGAGACGGGGGAAAAACCGGGGCGTTTCAGAACCAGAAAAAGCTCTATCGCATTGAGATTCCAAAGAGTGTCAAGCAGATCGGGGAGCATGTCTTTGACGGCTGTGATTTCAGCAGGCTGACAATTGTCACCCCGCGGGGCTCTGCGGCGGAAGCCTATGCGGCTGCGCATGGAATCCTCTGTACGAACAGCAAAAAGCTCAAGGTTGACTTTGGAAAAGAGACCTTGGCTGTTGGCGAAAAACGCGCGATTGCCGTTTACAACAATCCGAATAAAATTAAGTGGAAGAGTTCAGATCCGTCGGTTGCAAAGGTTGGCACCAAGGGTGTGGTGACCGCCCAAAAGCCCGGGAAGGTTACCATTACGGCGAAAATAGGGAAGAAGAGTTACAAGTGCAAATTTACGGTGGGACTTTCCAAATAAAACCGATTGTGCTAGAATGGTAAATTATAGGAGAACCTAAATGAGGAGGGATATGGAGCATGGATTACAGGAAGGAATATGAAAAGTGGTGTACGGATCCGTATTTTGATGAGGCTACCCGCGCGGAGCTGAAGGGGATCGCCGGGGATGAGAAGGAAATTGAGGATCGCTTTTACCGGACTCTGGAGTTTGGTACGGCGGGACTGCGCGGTGTAATCGGAGCGGGGACGAACCGCATGAATATTTACACAGTCCGTCAGGCGACACAGGGGCTTGCCAACTATATTCTGTCACAGAATGGGGCAGAGCGCGGCGTGGCAATCGCGCACGACTCCCGCCTGATGGCAGACGAGTTCACAGACGCTGCGGCTCTCTGTCTTGCGGCAAACGGCATCAAGGCCTATGTGTTCCCGAGCCTGCGGCCGGTTCCGGAGCTTTCTTTCGCGGTGCGCAAGCTAGGCTGCATTGCCGGAATTGTGATTACCGCAAGCCATAATCCGAGAGAGTACAACGGTTACAAGGTGTACTGGGAGGACGGCGCGCAGGTGACGCCGCCGCATGACACCAACATTATGGACGAGGTCGGCAAGGTCACCTCCTTTGATATGGTAAAGACTATGGACAAGGATGATGCTGTAAAGGCAGGCTTGTACTGTGTGATCGGTGACGAGGTGGACGAGGAGTATTTTGCGACAGTGCGCGCCCTCTCCATCCATCCGGAGATCATCAAGCAGATGGCAAAGGACATCAAGATCGTATACACACCGCTCCATGGAACGGGACTCGGACCGGTGCAGCGCGTACTTAAGGACCTCGGTTTTGAGAATGTGTACATTGAACCGCAGCAGGCGGTTGCGGACGGACATTTCCCCACGGCACCCTATCCGAACCCGGAAAATCCGGATGCGTGGACGCTGGCCTTAAAGCTTGCGAAGGAGAAGGATGCGGATCTGGTGCTTGCCACCGACCCGGATGCGGACCGCCTTGGCGTATACTGCAAGGATACCAAGTCCGGCGAGTATGTAACCTTTACCGGAAACATGTCTGCAATGCTGATTGCGGAATATATCCTGGGACAGAAGTCACTTATGGGGACGATGCCGGAGAAACCGGCCCTTGTGGAGTCCATAGTGTCCACCGATATGGCAAAGGCGATCGCCGCCGCGTACAATGTGGAGCTGATCGAGGTTCTGACCGGATTTAAGTACATCGGCGAGCAGATGCTGAAGTTCGAGAAGACCGGATGCAACAACTATGTGTTTGGTTTCGAGGAGAGCTATGGCTGCCTGCCCGGCACATACGCCAGGGATAAGGACGCGCCCGCCGCAGTGTGTATGCTCTGCGAGGTTGCCGCGTTTTATAAGTCGCAGGGAAAGACGCTCTGGGACGGCATGATCGAGCTGTATGAGAAGTACGGCTATTACCGTGAGGGCATTGCGACAATGACCTTAAAGGGAATCGACGGGGCGGCACAGATTCAGGAGATCATGAACAAGGCGAGGACCAACACTCCCACGAAATTCGGTTCCTTTGATGTGCTTGCCGCTCGGGATTACAAGAAGGACACCAGAAAGGATCTAAAGACCGGCGAGGTGACATCCACCGGGCTTCCGTCCTCCGATGTGCTCTACTATGAGCTGTCGGACAATGCGTGGTGCTGTGTGCGGCCGTCCGGAACCGAGCCGAAGATCAAGTTCTATGTCGGGGTGAAGGGTTCTTCTTTCGATCAGGCAGAAAGCCTGCTTGCGGATTTGAAGGAGAAGGTGTTGGCATATTTTGAATAAACGGTAATAGCACTATGATGAAAATTTATATTTGTCCGCAGTGCGGGTGGCTTCGCATGGTCTCCAGACGCAAGGATGTCGAATGTCATCAGTGCGATAACAAGCAGATGCGTCTGACGAATCTGGATCTGGAGAAATACAGTGCCATGTCCGAGGAGGAGAGAACCGGTTATGCGGACGCCTGGCTTTATATTCACAGCAGGCAAAAGGGTTAGAATATGGCACAGACAAGAAAAAAGAAAGTGAATAAAGGCAGAAAAAAGATACTGTTGTTTGGAGCGGAAGTGCTGTTTCTGATCATCCTTCTGGTTGCGGCGTATCTGTTCAGAATTGTGAACAAGATAGAGTTTCACAATCTGGACAGCTCAGAGGCCGGAATCAACACCGATCTGGCCGAGGACACGATCAAGACGATGGGGCGCTATACCAATATCGCGCTGTTAGGCCTCGACAACCGCAGCGGCAACCAGTATAACACCGGCCGCGCCGACACAATCATGATTGCAAGCATCGACAACAAGACGAAGAAGGTCAAGCTCGTATCGGTCTTTCGGGATACCTGTTTATGTATTGACGGTCAATACCGCAAGGCAAACTCCGCATATGCGAAGGGAGGCCCCAAGCAGGTAGTACAGATGCTAAACTCCAATCTGGACCTTAACATCACGGAGTATGTCTGCGTGGACTGGGCTGCCATGGTGGAGGTCATCGATGCCCTGGGCGGACTGGATCTGGAGATTACGGATGCGGAGAGGAAACAGATCAACAAGTACAAAAAGGACATTGATAAGGTGACAGGCCTGACCACTCCCGAGGTGACAAAGTCCGGTCTGGTTCATTTGGACGGCACACAGGCGACGAGCTATGCCAGACTTCGCAAGCTGGCGGGCGATGATTTCAAGCGTGCCAGCCGGCAGAGGATTGTTCTGCAGGCGATGCTGGAGAAAGCGAAGAAGGCGGATATCGGAACGCTCCTTGCCATCGTAAATTCGGTGGTGGACGATATCTCGACATCGCTGACTCTGGATCAGCTTCTTGGCCTTGCAAAGAGTGTCAGGTCATACAGTCTGGTTTCTACGACCGGTTTTCCGTTTGCTTTGACCACGAAGATTATCCAGGGCGGGGATATGGTCATTCCGGGGGATCTCTCCACGAATGTTGTCAAGCTGCACGAATATCTGTTTGGAACGGTAGATTATCAGCCGTCCAAGACGGTCACGGAAATCAGTAATTCGATTGTACAGCTGACGGGCATCACGAAGGATTCCAATCTGATTGACAGTACGAAGTACAATGAAGCTGTGGGAGCGAATGGGACAGACAATATTCAAAAGGGCACAGAATAATCTGTAAAAGCAGACCAATCGGGCAGGTTGGTCTACTTTCATGTAAAATATTGTATTTTAGGAGGATGCATGAACGCAGAGACAGAACAAACAATACTCCGGAGAAATCAGAAATATTTGAGACCGCTGATCGGAAAAAAACTCCCGGAGCGTCTGGAGAAACAGCTCGAAAAGCTGGACTGGACAGCGTTGGATTTGCTGCGTCAGGAGAAACAGGAGCGGGGGCAGTTTGCCCCGCTTGGAGCCATGGAGAGGGAGGAGATCGCCCGGCGCAGGGGCGGGCTTGAGCAGACCGGACTCGAGGCGCTGCGCGCAGGAAAGGTCGGCGCGGTCCTTCTGGCAGGAGGCCAGGGTACACGGCTGGGCTTTGACAAGGCAAAGGGCATGTACAATATTGGAGTGAATCGGACGCTCTACATATTTGAGCAGCTCATCGAGAACTTAAAAAAGGTGACGACCCGGGTGAGGGCATGGGTTCCGTTGTATATTATGACCAGCGAGAAGAATGACGCTGACACGCGTTGGTTTTTCCGAGAGCATAATTTTTTTGGCTATGATCCGGAGTCGGTTCATTTTTTTGTGCAGGAGATGGCCCCCGCGGTGGATTTTGAGGGGAACCTTCTGCTCGAGTCGCAGGATTCTCTGGCGATGTCGCCGAACGGCAACGGCGGCTGGTTTAAGTCGATGCTGGCGGCCGGCCTGGGAGACGACCTGAAAGAAAAGGGAATCGAATGGCTCAACGTGTTTGCTGTGGACAATGTGCTGCAGCAGATTGCGGATCCGGTGTTTGTGGGCGCGACCATCCTCTCCGGCTGTGTCTGCGGGGCGAAGGTGGTGCGCAAGTGTGATCCCTACGAGCGGGTGGGGGCGCTGTGTCTCGAGGACGGACACCCGTCAATTGTGGAATACTATGAACTGACGCCCGAGATGGCGGAGGCAAAGGATGAGAAGGGGACGCTTCTCTACGGGTTCGGAGTGATTTTAAACTATCTGTTCCGGATCGACCGCCTGATGGAGATCACCGAGCGGAGGCTTCCGGTGCACATTGTTGAGAGGAAGGTGCCGTATCTGGACGAAGGCGGAAATTTGGTGAAGCCCGAGGAGCCGAACGCATACAAATTTGAGCAGCTGATTCTTGATATGGTGTATATGATGGATGACTGTCTATCCTTCGAGGTGGAGCGGGAGAAAGAGTTTGCGCCTGTGAAGAACGCAGCCGGCACTGATTCTGTGGAGTCTGCCAGGGCATTGCTGCGGCAGAACGGAGTCATTTTATAATATGGAGGAGTGGGTATGTGTGGGATTGTAGGTTACGTTGGAAAAAAGCAGGCAGCGCCGATTCTTCTGGACGGTTTGTCCAGACTGGAATACCGGGGGTATGATTCCGCCGGCATGGCAGTGTATGACGGGGAAAAAATCGTTATAAACAAGACCACAGGCAGGCTCAAGGTGTTGAGCGAGCTGACACACGATGGGGCGACGATGTCCGGCCATATCGGAATCGGGCACACCCGCTGGGCGACTCACGGGGAGCCCTCGGATGTCAACGCACATCCTCATTTTAACAAGGATCAGAGCATTGCGGTGGTGCAGAACGGAATTATCGAGAATTACCTCAAGCTCCGGAATCTCTTGCAGGACAGGGGCTATCAGTTTCTCTCAGAGACGGACACGGAGGTTGTGGTCCATTTGTTGGATTATTACTATAACCGGTATGACAAGAACCCGCTGACGGCAGTGACCAAGGTGATTCACCGTGTGGAGGGCTCCTACGCCCTCGGCATCCTGTTTGCGGACCACCCGGATGTCATGTACGCGGTGCGGAAGGATGCGCCCCTGATCGTGGGCATTGGCGAGGAGGGCAACCTGATTGCCTCCGATGTCCCTGCAGTGCTCAAGTACACAAGGGATGTGTTCTTCATAGAAAATGAAGAGATTGCAGTGCTCACGGAGAAGAGCATTGAGTTCTTCAACATGGACGCAGACCCAATCAGGAAGGAATCCAAGCATATCGACTGGGATATCAATGCCGCAGAGAAGGGGGGCTACGAGCACTTCATGCTCAAGGAGATCTATGAGCAGCCGAAGGCCGTGCGGGATACGATCAGTCCCCGCATCCGCGATCATTCCATTGTGATTGAGGAGCTCGGGATGACGGACGAGGAAATCCGGGCGGTGAAAAAAATCCATATTGCGGCCTGCGGCAGCGCGTACCACACCGGCGTGACGAGCAAATATGTTTTTGAGGGGCTTGCGCGGATTCCGGTGGAGGTGGATCTGGCCTCAGAGTTCCGCTATCGCGACCCGATTCTGGAGGAGGGCGCGCTGGTGATTGTCATCAGCCAGTCCGGAGAGACCGCGGATTCCCTGGCGGCGCTGCGCCTTGCAAAGGATCGTGGGATCACGACGCTTGGAATTGTCAATGTCGTCGGAAGCTCGATTGCAAGGGAAGCAGACAAGGTGATGTATACCTGGGCGGGGCCGGAGATTGCGGTGGCTACGACAAAGGCGTACAGCTGCCAGCTTGTGGCGCAGTATCTTCTTGCGCTGAAATTCGCGCAGGTGCGCGGACAGATCACGGATGAGCAGTTGGGAGAGTATCTCCATGAGATGGAGATACTCCCGAATCAGATTGAGAGCTTGATAGACAATAAGCACAAAATTCAGAAATTTGCGAACCGCTACGTCGCGGCCAAGGATGTGTTTTTCATTGGGAGAGGGATCGACTATGCGATTTCTCTGGAGGGCTCCCTCAAATTAAAGGAGATCTCTTACATTCATTCCGAGGCTTATGCGGCAGGGGAGCTGAAGCACGGCACGATTTCCCTGATTGAGGACGGCACGCTGGTGGCGGCGGTTGTGACGCAGGAGGAGCTGTACAAGAAAACCATCAGTAATATCGTGGAGGTGCGGTCAAGAGGCGCATATGTCCTGGCAGTCACAAACGAGGATAACATCGAGATCGAAAAGACTGCCGACTGCGTGATCTACATTCCAAAGACGAGCAGCTATTTCACGAATTCACTGGCGATTATTCCTCTTCAGATTTTCGGCTACTATGTGTCGGTCGGAAAGGGGCTGGATGTGGATAAGCCCAGAAATTTGGCAAAGTCGGTCACGGTCGAATAACAAAAAAATATTTTTTACACTTTTTTATCACAATTTGGACACAGAATGCGTTTAGAATTCTCAACAGATAGGCAAAATGAGAGCGAAAGGAGAGCGCATTAGTATGGATAATAATTACAATAACAGCAACTACAGTAACAGCAGCTACAACAGCAATTACAGCAACAGCAGCAATTACGATTACGGCAGCTACAACCCCTACCAGCAGGTGAATCAGGCACCGCAGAAGCCGCCGAAGAAAAAGGGCGGCTTCGGGAGCAAGCTCGCCAAATGTGCGGCGATTGCACTGGTTTTCGGACTGGTCGCGGGATGCACCTTTACCGGTGTCACTTACGTCGGATCGAAGGCGCTGGGAATCAACACCACGGAGAAATCAAATTCCGGTTTGGATTATAATCAGAACCAGGAAAGCTCGAACCAGGATGTGGCGGTTCAGCCGACGGTGACGGGACTGGCCAAGGAGCTCACCGATGTGTCCGATATCTTTGAGGAGGTGCAGCCGAGCATTGTCGCAATCACAAACACAGAGACGGTGGTATACCAGTCCTTCTGGGGACCGCAGAAACGTACGAACCAGAGCTGCGGATCCGGAATTATCGTCCAACAGGATGACAAGTATATCTATATTGTGACCAACAATCATGTGGTGGAAAACTCCGATACGCTGATGGTTCAGTTTTTTGACAACACGACGGTCAGCTCTGAAATCCGGGGAACGGTTCCGGCGAACGATCTCGCTGTAGTGCGCGTGGCAATTGACAGCATCAACGCGGATACCTTAAAGAACATCAAGCTGGCTTCGATCGGGGATTCCAATGAGTTAAAGGTCGGAAATCCTGCGATCGCCATCGGAAATGCACTGGGTTTTGGTCAGTCTCTGACCTGCGGCCACATCAGCGCATTGGGCAGAACCGTCACGCTTGAGGATAACGCCACCAAGGAAACCATCGTGATCACGAACATGATCCAGACGACTGCCGCCATCAATCCGGGCAACAGCGGAGGCGCGCTCTTAAATGCACAGGGGCAGGTGATCGGAATCAATTCCTCCAAGTATGTGGATTCGGATGTGGAGGGTATGGGCTATGCCATCGCGATTTCAGACGCGATGCCGCTTGTCAACCAGCTGATCGAGAACGGAAAGGTGACGGAGCCGGAGACTGCATATCTCGGAATCCAGGGAGAGGACATTTCTGCGGATATCGCGGCGACCTTCAACATGCCGGAGGGTGTCTATATCTATAAGGTATTCCCGGATTCCGCAGCGGCAGACGCAGAGATTCGCCAGGGTGACATCATTACTGCCTTCAACGGGGTAAATGTGCGCACGATGCAGGAGCTCAAGGCTCAGATTGCACGCTGCAGCGTCGGGCAGGAGGTCACGGTGAAGATTCACCGGCTGGGCAACGGCGGATACGAAGCGCGCGACATACAGGTGACGCTTGGCGCCATGAGCGGAAGCGAAAGATAAGAGATAAATGTATTGATGAAATTCTTATAATGCGGTATAATAGATTGTCCGATAGAGATCGGGCAATCTATTTTGTTATCGGCGCGGGAATATGCCGCAGGCACATTCCTTTTTATGGGGCATATTATGGACAGGATGCGGAATCTGCTCACACAGATCTGTAAATTTGGACTGGTTGGAGTGATCTGTTTTGGCATTGATTATGCGCTGATGATCGTGATGACAGAGCTGTTTCACATCATGTATCTGCTGTCTGCAGCGATCTCGTTTGTCGTGTCGGTGGTTGTCAACTACATACTCAGTATGCGCTATGTTTTCCATGGGAAAGAGGACAATAGCCGCCTGCGGGAGATGGTTGTTTTTGTGGCGCTGAGCACGGTGGGACTGGGACTGAATCAGCTCACCATGTGGGTCTCGGTAGAATTTTTCCACGTATTTTACAAGCTGGCTAAGGTGATTGCCACCTTTTTTGTCATGGTCTATAATTTTATATCCAGAAAGCTGGTTCTGGAGAAGCGAGGCCATACCACACGGGGGGAAGAATCAAGATGAGGAAGAAAAAAATTGTGATTGCGCTGGGGCACGAGGCGCTGGGCGTCACCCTGCCGCAGCAGCGGGAGGCCGCTGTGCGCACCGCAAAGGCAGTGGCGGATTTTATCCGGGGAGATTATCAGGTAGTGATCACCCACAGCAACGGCCCGCAGGTGGGGATGATCCACACGGCAATGAGCGAGTTCTGCCGTCTGTATCCGGAATACACAAGCACACCCACCGCTGTGTGCTCGGCGATGAGCCAGGGATATATCGGCTATGATTTGCAGAATGCGATCCGCACGGAGCTTCTTAACCGCGGAATCTGTAAAACCGTATCCACGATTCTGACACAGGTGGTGGTGGATCCCTATGATGAGGCGTTCTACCATCCGGCCAAGGCAATCGGGCGAGTGATGACGAAGGTGGAAGCGGAGGAGGAGGAAAAGAAGGGCAATCATGTGGTGGAGGCGCAGGGCGGCTACCGCCGCGTAGTGGCGTCGCCGAAGCCCATGGATATTGTGGAGATTGAAGCGATACGGACACTGTCGGACGCAGACCAGGTAGTGATTGCCTGCGGAGGCGGGGGTATCCCCGTGCTTGCGCAGCATAACCGCCTGCAGGGGGCGAGCGCTGTAATTGAGAAGGATCTGGCGGCCGGGCGGCTTGCGGAGCTTCTGGATGCGGATATGCTGGTCATTTTGACCGGCGTCGATAAGGTCTGTATTCATTACGGTACGGAGGATGAGGTAAAGCTGGATACACTCTCCGTCGCGGACGCGAAGAGATATCTTGCGGCGGGTGAGTTTGAGCAGGGGACGATGGCCCCGAAGATTGAGGCGGCAATCAGTTTTATCGGGGACTCGGCAATTAGGTCTGCGCTGATCACAAAACTGAACAAAGAGGATCAGGAGCTGATTGGCGGCAGGGGAACACTGATCCGGAAGGGATGAAAGGGGAGAATGGTTATGAATCGAATCAAGAGCTTTGAGATCAATCACAATTTGTTGGTTCCGGGGTTTTATATTTCACGGGTGGACGGTGACGTGATTACCTACGATTTACGGACACGCAAGCCCAACGCGGGGGACTACATGAGCAATGCTGCCATACACTCGTTAGAGCACATGTTTGCGACACTTATCCGCAATTCTGAGATGTCGGATTCTGTGGTATATTTCGGACCCATGGGCTGCCAGACAGGCTTTTACCTGTTGGTGAGGGAGGACAGAAGCCCCAAGGAGGTCTTTGAGATGACAAAGCAGGTGCTGCGCCAGACGATTGACCATGAAGGGCCGGTATTTGGCGCGTCGGCGATCGAGTGCGGGCACTATGAGAACCTGTCTCTGGAGGAGGCAAAGACCGAGGCGAAGAGGTATCTGGATGTGCTGAACGCCCAGACTAACATGGAGTTTACTTATCAGGAATGAAAGGAGGAGGCCTATGAGAATCGGAGTTATCGGAGCGATGCAGATGGAAGTGGACAACCTGAAGGAGTCCATGCAGAATGTTGAGACCAGGGAATACAGCGGTGTCACCTTTGTGAGCGGAACCCTTGCAGGCCAGGAGGTTGTGGCGGCGGTGAGCGGAATCGGTAAGGTGTTCGCCGCGATCTGTACGGAGGCAATGATCCTGATGTATCATGTGGACATGGTAGTCAATGTCGGCGTGGCGGGAACCCTCTGTAAGGAA
Source organism: Agathobacter sp. (assembly GCA_022511395.1). Lineage (GTDB taxonomy): Bacteria > Bacillota > Clostridia > Lachnospirales > Lachnospiraceae > Roseburia. The sequence continues at coordinate 13,903 of JAFLRQ010000042.1, forward strand.
TTGGGTGTGATGGAGGTGGCAGTTGCCGACCAGGTGGTGCAGCATGACATGAACACCTCCGCACTGGGAGATCCCATCGGCCTGCTCTCCGGGCTGAACCAGATTTTTCTGCCCAGTGACGAAAAAATGCGCAGGCTGCTCTGCGCCTGCCTGGACGACCGGAAAATCAATTACAGGGTCGGCACGATTGCGACGGGCGATCTCTTTTTACATAAACCTACGCAGAAGGCACTCCTGCATGCGCGCTTCGGCGCCATCGCCTGCGAGATGGAGGGCGGAAGCATCGGGCATGTGTGCTATGTGAACCATGTGCCCTTCGCGATTCTGCGCTGTATCTCCGACGGGGAAGGCGGAGCGATGGACTATGAGACCTTTTCCAGGAAGGCGGCAGAGCAGGCGAGCCATGTCATAGTTGAGTTTATCCGCCGGGTTGGGGAGCTGAACTGAAGCCGTGCGAATAAAAATTTTTTCGCCGAATAAGATAGTGTGAGACCTATTTTATGTTGGTGGATCATGTATAACAAATACTTTGACACGATCAGAGGATGGAAAGAGTCACACAGAAAGCGCTGCACAGGCTTTTTCGTGATGGCTCTTTTTGTGTGCCTGCTTTTTGTCTCCTATCAGGTATGCCGCGCAGTGGTCACAAGCGCCACCTACGGCGGTCGGGAGCTTCCGATCTACAGTGTGGATACGCAGGAAAAGAAGATAGCGCTCAGCTTTGATGCGGCCTGGGGCGCGGAGGATTTCCCGAGAATTATGAAAATCTTGGAAAAACACGAGATCAAAGTAACCTTTTTCATGACAGGAGGATGGGTGGACGACAACCCGGAGTGTGTGAAGGAGCTGGTGAAGCGGGGGCATGACCTGGGCAACCACAGCCAGCATCACTACGATATGACCAAGATCTCCAAGAAGGAGCAGAGCCAGGAGCTGATGGAGGTACATAACAAGGTGAAGGAGCTTACGGGCTACGAGATGTTTCTGTTCCGTCCGCCCTATGGCGCCTATGACAATTCCGTGATTAAGACGGCTTACGAATTGAACTATTATCCGATTCAGTGGTCTGTGGACAGTCTCGACTGGAAGGACTATGGCGTGGATTCCATCATCAGGACGGTCTGCCAGCACAAAGCGCTGGGACCGGGGGCGATTATTCTCTGCCACAACGGGGCAAAGTTCACGGCGGACGCGTTGGATGCCATGCTGACCAATCTGGAGGAGCAGGGCTATACCTTTGTGCCGATTTCGGAGCTGATTATGCGTGAGAACTACCATATGGATGTGACCGGAAAACAGATTGCGGATAAGTAAAATCGCTCCGCTTATCCAATTTTACTGGAACTATATATAGTACTTTGACAAATTAAAAATCTCAATATAGAGGTAATGTTTTTTCTCAAAATTACGATATATATACAGAGAGTGAAAGGAATCGCCTCAAAAATTGTTGCAACAAGGATGTTAGATGAAAGGCTAGACATAGTATGATAGTTGCACACAATATGGTGGCGATGAACGCACAGAGGCAGTTCTGTGTCACTGGGTTAAGCGCGAGGAAATCCACGGAAAAGCTATCCAGTGGCTTTAGAATTAACCGCGCGGCGGACGACG
>JAFLRQ010000043.1:0-10576 GCA_022511395.1 Agathobacter sp.
ACCTGCGACCTCTGCGTCCCGAACGCAGCGCTCTACCAAGCTGAGCCACGCGCCGCTTATCATAAGGTGCCCGAAGGGCGGATTCCTTATGATCCTTTCCCGAATGCTGTCACAAGGGGGAACCCGCAACGCGGGGAGATTCCTTATGACTAAGGGCGGATTCCTTATGATCCTTTCATCTGCCCCTTTTCACCCGTGCCAAAATATAGTATCATACATTTAAACGTTTGTCCACAACTTTTTTTATACTGAACCCAAAAGAACAAATAATCCTCACGAAAGGGGCGAATCACACCTATGAACAAGACAGCCGTCATTACCGGGGCTTCCCGGGGAATTGGCGCGGCAATTGCCAAAAGGCTTGCCGCGGACGGGTATCATCTGGCGCTATGCTGCCGCAGAAACCAAAAGCAGCTTTGTGAGCTGGCCGAGACCCTTCAAAGGGAATATCATGTCCAAATCCGCTGTTTTGCGGGCGATGTGGCGGACTATTCCTTCGTGGAGCAGATGATTGCGCAGACTCTGGCAGAGTTCGGGCAGATTGATGTGCTGGTCAACAATGCCGGAATCTCCTACATCGGTTTGCTGACCGACATGAGCATCGAGGACTGGAACCGGATCGTGGCTACGAACCTGACCTCGGTATTTTCCGCCTGCCGGCTCGCAGTGCCCGCCATGGTGGCCCGGAAGCAGGGTACCATCATCAACATCTCCTCCGTGTGGGGCAGCACAGGGGCCAGCTGCGAAGTCGCCTACAGTGCCTGCAAGGGCGGCATCAACGCCTTTACCCGCGCGCTGGGGAAAGAGCTCGCCCCCAGCAGCATTCAGGTCAATGCCATTGCCTGCGGCATCATCGACACGGACATGAACCGATGCTTTGAGGAAGCCGAAACACAGGCACTGATCGATGAGATTCCTGCCGGGCGCATGGGAACCCCAAACGAGGTGGCGGAGCTTGTCCACACACTCTGCGGCTCACACCCCTATCTCACCGGACAGGTCATCACACTGGACGGAGGGTGGATTTAAAGGTCATCGCGCTCTGCGACAAGGATCACCGTGGATCTCTCTGAGATCACAAACTGGTTCGGTCCCTTCATCTCGGTTTCCGCCTGCACATCGGCACCGTCCCGAAACTCACAGCCGGTATTTGCAGCCACCTTCCAGTGCCGGCCTGCAGGCGGCTCCGGCAGCCGCACATCCAGCGGCTCCCAGTAGGCGTTCATTGTGTAGAACACAATATCGTCATCCGTATCCTCTGCATTTCTGCCCGCATACATGATGCCGATCAGATGCGAATCGTAATATGTGACAGTCCGATTTGGCTCGCCGTTGTGGATACTGATCATCGGCAATCCGCACTCTGCCGGTTTTGTCGGCTTCCGCATCACCGGATGATCCGCGCGGAAGTGAATCATAAAGCGCGCAAAATCGTGAATCTCCCGATACTTATCCAGAAAGCTCCAGTCCAGCCATGAAATGATGTTGTCCTGACAGTAGGCATTGTTGTTGCCAAACTGCGTATTGCAGAACTCATCCCCCGCGAGGAACATCGCTGACCCGCGGCTGCACAACAGCGCCGCAAAAGCATTTTTCACCAGACGGCGGCGGAGTGCCTCGATCTTGGGATCATCCGTTTCCCCCTCACAGCCGCAGTTCCAACTGTGTCCGTTATTGTCGCCGTCCGTATTGTTCCATCCGTTGTTTTCGTTGTGTTTCGTATTGTAAGAGTACAAATCATACAGAGTAAAGCCGTCATGGCAGGTCAGGAAATTCACCGACGCGCTGTATCCCCGGCTCTGCGGGGCATACATGTCTGTCGATCCGGTGATCCTTGTGATTGCGCGCTCCGCCATGCCGGAATCCCCCTTTAGGAAGCAGCGCATATCATCGCGGTAGCGCCCGTTCCACTCCGCCCAGCGGTTCCACGACGGGAAGCTTCCGACCTGATACAGCCCTCCGGCATCCCACGCCTCGGCAATCAGCTTCATGTTGCTCAGCATGGAGTCCAGCGCCAACGACTCCAGAAGCGGCGGGTTTTCCATCGGCGCGCCGGTCTGATCCCTTCCGAGAATGGACGCCAGATCAAAGCGGAATCCGTCCACGCGGTACTCCACTGCCCAGTAATGGAGGCAGTTCAAAATAAAGTAGCGCACAACCGGATGATTGCAGTTCATCACATTGCCGCAGCCGCTGAAATTATAGTAATGTCCGTCCGGCGTCAGCATGTAGTATATATTGTTGTCAATCCCCTTAAAGCAGAAGCTCGGTCCGCTCTCGTTGCCCTCTGCCGTGTGGTTGAACACCACGTCGAGAATCACCTCGATTCCGTTCTCTTTGAGTTCACGAATCAAACGCTTGAGCTCGTCACCCTCGTGATTGTGCTCCTGCTGATACGCATAGCTGGTGTTCGGCGAGAAAAAGGACACGGTATTGTAGCCCCAATAATTATAAAGCTGTACACCGTCCACCACCCGCGCGCTCTCCATCTCGTCAAACTCAAAAATCGGCATGAGCTCCACCGCGTTGATCCCGAGATCCTTCAGATACGGAATCTTCTGGCGCATTCCCTCAAAGGTGCCGCCGCCCGTCACGCCGGAGGACTTATCCTTGGTAAATCCCCGCACATGCACTTCATAGATGACAAGATCCTCAAAGGGAATTCTGAGCGATGTCGTGTTGCCCCAGTCAAAATCGCTCTTGACTACACGGGCCTTATACACAAACTCTTTTCCGCCCTCCGGCTTTTCGCCCCAGTTTCTCTGACCGGTAACCGCGCGGGCATAAGGATCCAGTATCACATTATTTTTATCGAACAGCTTACCCTTCTCCGGCTCATACGGACCGTCAAACTGGTAGGCATATTCAAATTCGTCAATCTTTAATCCAAACACCAGAATCGAATATGTATCACCAATGCGATAAGACTCCGGAATATGTATCTTTGCGTAAGGCTCTGCCTCCATTGGGCGGTAAAGCAGCAGGGTACAGCTCGTTGCCCCATGAGAATGCACGGTAAAGCTCACCGCGTTGTGGGACTGAAAAGAGCCGCTCATACGGTAAAATCCGGGGCGCACATGAAAACCGTCAATGTAGTCTAACGGCATCAGACCGTTTCCAATCTCGTCCCGATAAGGGCGAATCTGTACCGCCTCCGCACCAATCTCCTCCGACAGTTCATTGGTCCCTGCCTTTGGCTCTGCCACCGTCTTCACTACGCGGGGTACCTGCCTGATTTTCACCCCGGAAGTCGAACTGTTACGTCTCTTTTTGTACTTCCTTGTCATCGCGCAACTCCTCTATTCCTTTTCCGTTTTAAGCATTAAAATTCCGTCATCGTCAAAATAAATATCGCTGTAGTCAGCAGAATAACGGTTCATATTGTCCAGAATCGCCGCCTTAACCTCACCTTCCGCCACTGTCGGCCGAAAATCATTGCGGCTTGTGATGGAACTGATTCTACACGGTATGATATCGGCATTTATGTCCGGCGACAAAACCCCATCAACAAAAGTAAATGTCTGCCGGTATATTGCAGTATCCTTGTCTGCCGGGTTGCGATTCCCGCCAAAGCAGAAATTGCCGAGACTGTAGCAGATGACCTTTCCGTTGTACAGCTCGACTCCCTGCAGCACATGCGGGTGAGTCCCAATGACCAGATCGGCTCCCCAGTCAACCACCTGATGCGCCATTTTGCGCTGGTAATCATCCGGATCATGCGCCTGTTCGACGCCCCAGTGGCAGCTCGCTATCACAAGCTCTGCCCCCTGCTCGCGCAGCAGCGCAATGCCGTCCCTGATATAGTTGGCACGTTCCTGTGTCCGCGGCAGCAGGCTCGCGGATACAACCCCAATCACAATCCCGCTCTCCGTGACATAAGTGTCCACATGCTCATTGTAACCATAAATAAGCCCTGCATCATCCAGCGCCTTTTTGGTATCCTCAAGGCTCTGCAGTCCATAATCCTGTGAGTGGTTGTTGCCCAGGCTGCAGCCCTCCACAGAGCTGCCCGTCATAATACCAACATATTCCGGTTTGCCCTTTAGGTTCCACTCCTTATCTACCCGGGCGTTTGAATCCGACAGCACGCACTCCAGATTGACCAAAGTGAAATCATCCGACTCAAAAATATCCCGCACGCCGCCGAAAAAATAGTCCTCGCCGTTCACATCGTAATATTCGTGGAAAGATCCCGCATATCCGTGCGTCTGAGCTGCTCCCAGCGTGCAGTCACCCGCCGCCGTTACCGTGACCGTCTGCACGACCGGCACGGGAATCTCTTCCGCAGCTGACTCACTCTCCGTCCCGCCCGTCGTCTCTGATTCGCTTCCCGTCTCCGGTTCGCTTTCCGACTCATCCATGCCATCGGCCTGTATCTGCCCGTCAGCCCCCGCCTGCGATACTTTATCCTCTCTGAATGCACAGGCTCCGAATAAAAAAATACAGCCCATGAACAGAATCGCCCATAGGTACCCTTTTCTCATCTTTGTGTTCTCCTTAATTCTTTTTCAATATGTCTACCGTGTGCGCGGCGGCTCCCATCAGCTCCATTCGCTCGCAGGTCGCCAGATGATAGTTGAGAAACTGCTCAAACTCCTCCTCACTCAGGGCATTCAAAAAAGGGCGCATATAATTGGCCGGCCCATCTGCCGCAATAATCCGCTCTCTCTCAAGCTGCGCGCGCTCATTTAATCGGTCGATATCGGAAAGGCGCACCATACTGTACAGCGGGTTCGCCCGTTCCGTACAGTGAAAGTCCCTCTCCAGCATTCCCTGCCCCAGCGCCTCCATAATGTGGCGTTCCTTAAAGGCATAAGTGATCACTGCAAACTCATTCATAATATAGGCTGCAAGGATCCGGCCGCCCGTTTTTGTAACCCGTTTCGCCTCGCCGAGCGCCGCCAGCTTGTCCTCCTCGCTCTTTAGGTGGTACATCGGCCCCAGCAGCAGCGTCACGTCAAACGTCTCGTCTGCAAAGCGCTTAAGCCGCCTGGCATCTCCCTGAAACGCCTGCACGCTGCCGCCCTTCTGTTTCAGGCGGCCTAAATTGTGCTTTACCGGCTCCACCGCCCAAACCCCAAAGCCCTGCTCCGCCAGCGGCACGCAATACCTTCCGGTCCCCGCTCCAATGTCAAGAATCCGAACCTCCGAGTGCGGCCGTCCTGCTGAAACCGCATCCAGGCACTTATGAATATAACGCATCGTTGTCATATATTCAACTCTGCCGTGCCGGCTGTCCAAACGCTTTTCTTCATTGAACTTGTTGTAATATAATTCTAACTCCGTCATAAGGCTATTTTATCATAAGTGAATACAAATACAACCAAAAATTAGTATTCCTTTTACTGCATACCTATTCATTATTAGAATATTCTGAAATCACAGCCAAAACACTATAATAAACTCTAAGTTAAATAATTCAACCCAAAGATAAAAGTTTTCAACTCAAAGGAATAGCCATGTCACGTTCAAAACCAAGAAAATTCAACAATACCGACAAATACTACGAAATTTCCGCAAACATTATCCGCTACCGCAAGCTGGCCGGACTGACTCAGGGAGAGCTGGCCGAACGGGTGGATGTCACACAGCCCTACATGTCCAAGATTGAATCCCTGAACAACGCTACCATGTGCACCTTAGAGGTTCTCTTCGATATCGCTGATGTTCTGGGTGTCCCCGCCTACAAACTGCTGCGCCCGGCAGAGGACTGAGGGCAGGGCATCAATTTCCATTGACGACCTGCTCAAATGCCTTTTTTACCGCGTCGCGGTTGTCGCTGATGATCAGCACAGCGTATCTGCCGCTTGTAAAGGCCAGTCCGTCCTCGACGCGCTTCATCTCTCTCGGCTGATATTGTTCGTAAAGCTTGTAACGATTTTCGCGATGTTTTTTGAGACAGTTCTCTGCCTCTTTCATGTCCGCGCGATCCTTCATCACAATCACTACAATTTCGTCCGCATACTCCCCATCCTCGGAATAACTCACAAAAAAAGACTCTATCTTGCTGTAATCCAGATCTTTGGAGATATATTTAAAATTCTCCTCCGCGTTCTCCTCGACGCTGCTGGCATTTAACATGGAGGGGAAGCCGGTGTCCGCCCCCTCCATCGCCACGCGGAGGTCATACATGCTGACCGCCGCGTCCTCTTTTTCGGATTCTGTTCCTGTTTCCGTCTCGGTTCCAAGCTCCGTGCCGCCCCCCGTGTCCGGCTCCTGCGGCTTTGCGCCGCATCCGGTCAGCAGCAAAAAGGAAAGCAGCACGATCCACGTTCTCTTTTTCATACTAATACCTCTCCCAGGAGGGTGTCAGACCCTCGAACGCCTGAGCAACCCGATCCTGAATCATCTGGCGCTGCTCCTCCGTCAGCTCGTTCCGGTCGTTCTCCTCCGAATTGTATCTGCCCATCTGGACGCTGTAAATGTAACGCCCATCGTCGGGATCCTGAACCCATCTGTAATCCATCAGATAGTATGGCATATCCTGAAAATCGTTGTTCATCAGCATTTCATCGACAGAAGATGCAATTGCGCTTGCAATCGGCGCATCAGCCTCCGTAATTTCCTGCTCAAATCCGATCATCACCATCGAAAGCTTATCGTTCATTGCAGCCCTCAGGGCATCTGCAAGATCGTAAATCCCCGCCACTTCCTTCTTGTTCTGGTATGCCATGTTGTAGCGCAGGGATGTTGCCGCCGGGAAAAAGTCATGATCCCAGCTCTGCTCATACATCGTATCCATCATATTAAAGTGCGCGTAAGAATTGCTGCCGGCATCATCGTATATGTTCGTAATATACCAGTCTCCGTCCAGCTTGACGAGGTCCCACGTATGCCAGCGTTCCATGTTGTGCACTACCATGCACTCAATGCCCAGCATGTGCATGAACATGCGGAAGGTGGTCGCATAACCCACGCAGACCGCGTTATGGTATTTCAAAACGCCGTATGGGTTGTCACAGTCCTCCTGAGTGCGTGGGATCACCACAAGCGCCCCGCGATCCTGCTGCAGGGAGGTGGTCATCCAGTCGTACACCGCCTTTTCCTTCTCATAATCCGTCATGGAGTCGGTGATATTCATCTCCGCAAGAGCGGCCTTTGCCATATCGAGAGTCTCCTTCTGCTTGTCATCCAGCGCCGAAGTATCCCCGGACTTATATGCATCGGAAATTTCCGTAGTCGGGCGGATTTCATACTCTCCGGCAATCTTCACAAAGTCTTCTTTTGTCTCGGGATTTTTCTCTTCCTCCTGCTTTGTTATGTAATCCTGCAGCGTTGTCAATGTGGATGCCGACACAGACTCCTGCTCTCCCATATAGGAATCCATCTTTTTCATATAGCGGTTCATCTCATCCATATGGCCGTTCATCTCCCGCTTCGCGCTCAGCGAGATGATAATGCTTGACACCACCCCGGCTATGAACAGCAGGGTCACGATGCCGACAACCGCCAACAGCACCGTGCTCATTCCCTTGTTTCTTGTTTTTTGGGGATTTTCGTCAACCGTAAAATCACTCATTATGACCCTCCTTAGTTCCTTTAAAAACTGTTTTTTTCTTCATTATATACGATATAATCAGAAAGTAAAGAAAGTTTGCAAAATTTAATATATTAATAATATATTACAAAAAAAAGGACTGCAAAAGCAGCCCCTTTTCGTTTTATTTCCTATGCCATTCCGTTTACGGTCTTGTACTTGTACAGCATCTCCGCGTGGTTCTGCTCTTCGATCTGGATATCGGCCAGAAGCTTGCGGATCTTGGTGTCGCCGAAGGTAAACACATTGGTGTTATACGTTCCGGAAACCATCTTCTCTGTCCCGATGCAGTCCGTAACCAGAAAGCAGTCATTCTTCTTATCCTCGGTGTTTGTCATGGAGTCGTAAGTAGCCTTCGGCTGATACATTTCTCCGTCCCTGTCATTGCAGTTGCACGAGGGAACCGTCCCGTTCAAAACCTGTCCAAGGGAATCGTAATGCTCCTGCTCTTTTCTGCTCAGTTCCTCAAACAGGTCGCGCAGAACCGTGTCTCTCGCTTCGCCCGAGTAGCGTCTGTACTTCTCCACACAGTTTTGCTCCTGCTGCCTCAAATCCTCAATTGTCATTGTTTCTTTCTCTGTCAATACCATACCTGCACCTCTTTCTTAGATTTAATACAAGGATAGTATTGGAAAAAATCCAGAAATTATTCATCCGTTCTTGAAAAAAATCAGAGCCTCTGATAGGATTATTTTACCCTACGAAATGCGAGGCTTTGCATGATGGAGCACAAGAAAAATTACCAACCCACAATTTACGCCTGCTTTACCGGATACGTGGTGCAGGCCGTCATCAACAATTTTGTACCCCTGCTGTTTTTAACCTTCCACACCGGCTACAACATTCCCATGAGCCATATCACGTTTCTGGTCACAGTCAATTTCGGCATTCAGCTCTGTGTGGATCTGGTTTCCGCCGCCTTTGTGGACAAAATCGGCTATCGCCTGTCCATAATCCTTGCACACCTGTTTGCCGCACTGGGACTCATAGGGCTCACCGTTCTGCCCGAGCTGCTGCCGGTTCCCCTGGTCGGAATCCTGATCTCGGTCGGCATCTACGCGGTTGGGGGTGGCCTGATCGAGGTGCTCATCAGCCCGATTGTGGAGAGCTGCCCCACAGACAACAAGGAGAAGGCCATGAGCCTTCTGCACTCTTTCTACTGTTGGGGACATGTGGCCGTGGTGCTGGTCTCCACTGCATTTTTCCGCGCCTTTGGCATTGAAAGCTGGAAAATACTCACAGCACTCTGGGCGCTGATTCCGATTGCCAACGCCGTCCTGTTTGCAAGGGTTCCGATTGCACCGCTCATCGAGGGCGGTGAAAAAGGCATGCGCATCCGCGAGCTTTTTCGGGAGCGCGCCTTCTGGATCCTGTTTCTGCTCATGCTGTGTGCCGGAGCGAGCGAGCTCTCGGTGAGTCAGTGGGCATCCACCTTCGCAGAGCGGGGGCTTGGCGTCACAAAAGCGGTCGGAGACCTCGCCGGGCCGCTGTCCTTCGCTTTCCTGATGGGCATTTCCCGCGCAATCTACGGCAGGTGGGGCGACAAGATCAACCTGCACCGCTTTATGGCGGGAAGCAGCATCCTCTGCGTCCTCTCCTACCTTTTGACCGCCCTCGGCCCTCACCCTGTCATCAACCTGCTCGGCTGCGCACTCTGCGGCCTCTCCGTGGGCATTCTCTGGCCGGGGACCTTCAGCCGCGCCGCCGCGACGCTCCGCCGGGGCGGCACCGCTATGTTTGCGCTGCTTGCGCTGGCAGGCGACATCGGCTGCGCCGGCGGTCCAACCCTTGTAGGCATGATCTCCGGCGCCTGCTCCGACAATCTAAAAATTGGAATTCTTGCGGCAGTCTGTTTTCCGATCCTTATGATCCTTGGCCTTGTGCTGTGCAGCAGACAGCAGCCTACATCCTCTCAATAATTCCGCAGGCAATCTTCACCCCGGAATCCCCGGAGGGCTGTGTGTGCATATCGTCCGTCATCCCGTGAATGATGACAGTTCGGCCAATGACCTCCTCCGGGCGGAAGCGCCCCGTATAGAGCTGCATCCAGCCGTATCCGCTGCTCACAAGGATCGGGGGCAGATCGCCCGCATGATCCGGGTGTTCCCGCCCTGCAGGATTGTAATGTGTGCCCGCATCCGCAAAGGGATCGCCTGCATTTCCCGTGCACGCCCTTCCGTCATGAATATGGAATCCCCGAAAACCGCTGGCCGGTTTTCCGTCCTCATCCGTCACCTCCTTCACCTCCACCCACACAATGGAGCCCCCCTGGGCCGCAAATAAATACACATAGCCTGACAGATTTGGGTATTCCTCGCTTCCTCGAATCTTTGCGTATGCCTCCGGCTTTTCTCCAAACATAACCAACCTCTGATATCCCATTGGTATCATTCTATGCGGCAGGAACAAGAAGGTTCCTCCCCAAAAATAAAAGATGTTTCTTCAAATTTCCCCGATTTGTGCTATACTGTACACAGAGGCATCGGCGGCACCAAAGGCCGTGCCATAATACACAGGGAGAGTTTTACATATGAGAAAAAAAGAACTGGCGCTGGAAGTGATCCGGCGCTTGAAAGAGGAATACCCGGATTCCGACTGCACTCTGGAATACACAGAAGCATGGAAGCTCTTAATCAGCGTCCGGCTTGCGGCGCAGTGTACCGACGAGCGGGTCAACCGCATTGTGCCGCAGCTCTACGAGAAGTTCCCCGATGTAAACGCGCTCGCGGACGCACCGGTGGAGGAGATTGAGGCCATCGTGCACCCCTGCGGCCTCGGAAGGAGCAAGGCAAGGGATATCAGCGCCTGCATGAAGGAGCTTCGGGACAAGTACGGCGGAACCGTGCCGGATGACTTTGAGACACTCCTCACCCTGCCCGGCGTCGGGCGCAAAAGCGCCAACCTCATCATGGGGGATGTGTTCGGAAAGCCCGCCATTGTCACGGACACCCACTGCATCCGCCTGTGCAACCGCATCGGACTGGTGGACAATCTCAAAGAACCGAAGAAGGTGGAGATGGCGCTGTGGAAGATCATCCC
>JAFLRQ010000043.1:10676-12549 GCA_022511395.1 Agathobacter sp.
CGACAGCCGTACCACGTCTGGCGGCATAGAAAAGGAGGGCATTTATGAACAGTATCTCAAGCGATGTCATACGCGGATACAATGACACCATGATCCTCTGCCTGCTGCTGGATAAACCATCCTACGGATATGAGATTTCCAAGCAGATCAAACAGTTGTCCAATGAAAAATACGTGATCAAGGAGACAACGCTGTACTCCGCATTCACGCGCATGGAGAAGAACGGCTATATCCAATCCTTCTCCGATGAGGACAATGTTGCAGGCAAACGGCGCACCTACTACCGCATCACCCCGCTGGGACTTCAGTATTACCGGGACAAATGCGAGGAGTGGCAGCTGACAAAGGAAGTCGTGGAAAATTTTATCAGAGGGTAAAACGATTAGAATGTGAAAGGCGGATTGTGCAAATGGAGACAATTAAAAATTATCTGGAAACCATGTTTTTGAACCTGCCAAACACCCCGGAGGTGTACAAAGCCAAAAATGAGCTCTGGCAGATGATGGAGGACAAATATACCGAGCTGAAAGCCGAAGGGAAATCGGAGAACGAGGCCGTCGGCATCGTCATTGCCGAGTTTGGGAATCTTGACGAGCTGGCCAAGGATCTGGGCATCGACCAAGTCATTCATCAGAATCCTCTCCCGGAGAGCAAAATTCTGCCGTTAGAGGATGTCAAAAAATATCTCTCGGATCACGCAAAGCACGCCTTTATGACAGCGCTGGGCGTGCTGCTATGCATCACATCGGTGTGCGGCCCGATTCTTTTTTCTGCCCTCGCCGAGAAAAATAAGGAAGATTACCTGCACGCCCTGGGCGCCTGCTCACTGTTTTTTCTTATCGCCTGTGCGGTGGGACTGTTCATTTACTCCGGCGTCATGATTGGCCGTTGGAATTACCTGAAGGCAGAGCGCTATGTGACGGATTTCGCCACAGCCGACTACCTGCATCAGGCGCACGAGGCCTACAAGCCCATCTACGCGCTGCAATTGACCATCGGTGTCACTCTCTGTATATTGAGCGTCGTCCCGACCATCCTGCTGGATTACGCAAGCGGCTATTTTTCCGTGTTCCTGTCTCAATGTTCGGCCGCCATACTCTTTATCCTTGTGGGAGTCGGCGTGTTCCTGATTGTGATGGGTTCCATGAGGCTTAAGAGTATCAAAACTATGCTGCACCTGAACGAACAGCGCACCGTGGGCGGCAACTACACCCCCTCGCAGCAGAACGAGCCGCATTACACCAACAAGACCACTCAGACGATCATGTCCGTATTCTGGCCGACCGTCACCTGCCTCTACCTGATCTGGAGCTTTTTGACCTTTGACTGGCACATAAGCTGGATCATCTGGCCGATCGCAAGCATCATTCATGCCCTGATAAAAAATCTTTTGAGCGAATAAGGAGGAGAAACCCATGAATAAGAATCTATATCTGATCATACTGACCATCGTGACCGTTGTCTGTATCCTCTTTGGCAGCTGCTATCATCTCACCAGATGGGGGATCGGCTTTGTCAGCAAATTCGTGCCGTTCGTCACCTTTGAAGAAAAGGGAAACCGGTCTTACGTAGACTCCGATGACATCCAGCTGGATGCTTTCTCCGCTATCTCCGTGGACGCAAGCGTCATGAAACTTACCGTCCGCCCCGGAGAAAAGACATCCCTCTCCTACCGCTGCACCAAGAATCTGGAGCCGCACTGGGAGGTGGAGGACGGCACGCTTTTCATCACGCAGAAAGCCGTCAAAGCCACAGGAAAAAATGAATGCAGCGTGACCCTGACGGTTCCCTCCGACACCGTCTACAGCAAAATCGATATTGATCTGTCCGTCGGAGACATTGACATCAAGGATCTGAACGGGGAACACCTCCG
>JAFLRQ010000043.1:12649-15489 GCA_022511395.1 Agathobacter sp.
TCACCATTGATACCGATGCCGGAGATATTGATTTGAGTTACAAATAAATTCCCGCCTCATATTGGCGATCCACGAAAAAAGAATGTGCCTGCGGCACATTCTTTTTTGTTCTTGTAATCGTTGTTATGCGAGCACCCGCCGAATGGCATCCAGCAGCTCCTCATAGGTATCGTATGCCGGAAGCTCCGGGTGCTCCGCCTTAATCTGCTCCGTGCTCTTAAACAGAAAACCTGCCTTTGACGCCTCAATCATGCCCAAGTCATTGTGACTGTCTCCGCTGGCAATCGTGTCAAAGCCGATGGACTGCAGCGCCCTGACCGTCGTGTACTTCGACTTCTCACAGCGCATCCGGTACCCCGTGATCTCCCCGCTCTCCGACACCTCCAGCTCATTGCAGAAGATTGTGGGGTAGCCGAGTTTTTTCATCAGCGGTCCCGCAAACTGTGAAAACGTATCGCTCAGAATCAGCACCTGCGTCATTGCTCTAAGCTCATCCAAAAATTCCTTCGCACCCGGCAGTGGCTCAATCTTTGCGATGGTATCCTGAATCTCCTTGAGTCCCAGCCCGTGTTCCTTTAATATGCCAATCCGATAGTTCATCAGCTTATCGTAATCCGGCTCGTCGCGCGTCGTCCTTCTAAGCTCCGGAATTTTGGTCTCCTCCGCAAACGCAATCCAGATCTCCGGCACAAGCACACCCTCCAGATCCAAACAAACAATGTCCATTTCTGTCCTCCCTCAATTACCAGCTATGCCAGTCCTTTTAGAACCTTCTTATTCTCATACATCTGGTTGTCTGCACGGCGGAATACATCCGCATACTGCTGATCCACACTCCGGTCATAATCCGCAATTCCGCAGGCAACCTGAAGCACCTCTGTATAAATCTTGTCTGCGCGGTTGTTAAACCGCTCCAGCTCCTGTGTAAACTCCGCAAGCATGCGGTCATAATGCCTGCGTTCACCAACGTCTAAAATCACGGCAAACTCGTCCCCGCCGATACGGTACACGCGCGACCTCCCGAAAGCGCGCTCCGCCGCCGTCGCGGCTCCCGTGATCCACAGATCTCCGGCCTCATGTCCGTATGTATCATTCATATGCTTCAAGCTGTTCACATCGAGCACAACCACGGAAAATTCCGCTTTCCCGTCCCGAATATCCGCCGAGAGCGACTCTACCGCCTCCTGATAAGCCGCCTTATTGTGGACATTCGTCAAGGCGTCGGTTCTCGCAAACTCGTTCACGGACATCACCTGTTTTTTCAATTCATCCGCTGTGTGCTGCAAGCTGTTCGCCAGTACCTCCACCTCATCGTGCGTTTCACAGCGGATCTTCACATCCAAATCTCCGCTCGCCAGCTTTTGGGCGACCTCCGTGAGATCCTGCAGCGGTTTTACAATCAGGCGCGCCATGCGCACCGACACTGCAATCACAACCCCGCACACTGCCGCAACAATCAGCGTCGTATAGAGCATGTAGGTGGCGGACAGTCTGCGCACCTCCGCGACCGACACGGTAATGCCCACCGACATCTCATTTCTGAGCTTGCGGAACACAACTCTTCTGGCTGCGCCGTTCCAGCGGTAGGAGGTTACCTTCTCATTGGTTCTGCCGCGGTACATACTGTTGCTGATATTTTCCAGCTTCTCCGGAAACTGCGCCTTTACAATGCCATCCGGATAGTCCGGATGATACACAAAATTCCCCTCCTGGTCCATCAATATCATGCTGCTGTCCTTGTACACACCGACACTGCTGACCATTTCCACGATAGATGACATATCCAGATCCATGCCCACAATTCCCCATCCCCGATCATTGAGAAAGATGGGCGCAACATAAGAGATGACACGCCGGTTCGTCCCATCGCTCTGATGGGGCAGGAGCCATGCAGCCTCTCCGGTCTTTAATGGATCCATATACAAATTCGTGTTCGTCTCATCGTTCCGATCATAGGCAGCCAGCTCCGTGGCAGGAAGCTCCCTATACTGCTCGTCGCCTGTCCGGATCAGATAAATTCCGTCATCCGTAATATCGATTCCCGTGGTTGTTCGAAGATATACCCCTACTGCGCCTTCCGTATTCTTGAGCGTCAGGCTCGCCAATCGGCGAAACAGGCTTATCTCTTCGTCAAAGTCGTTTTTTCGATGCCCAAAACTGGGATTTTCATCAAGTCGGCCGGCAAGATACACCTGCAAATTCCTGACAGACTTCTCAACCGTAATTAATTTGGCATCCAGTTCCAGGGCCTTCTTCTCGGCAAGCTGCTCGACAATTTGATTGGAATCTCTGCGAAGCGCGCTTGACACGCAGACAAAGCCGATCAACATCACGGTAATATTTGAGATCAGGACGCATGTAAGCGCCAACGATAAAATTTTTCTTCGGATAGAGCGCATCTTTTTTCCTCTCTCCAATTTATTTCTAAGACGAAATCAGTTCTCTGCCATTTTATTATACTATCATTCTAGGCAGAACACAAGAAATGTTTCACAAATTGTCGAAAGAATAGCGAAAAATAGCAAAATTTGAAGGTGCTGTGAACACGAAGCCTTGTCTGCTCCATATCCACAGCACCTTCGCAAGTGAGATACGGGGGAATCGAACCCCCGACAACTTGATTAAAAGTCAAGTGCTCTACCAACTGAGCTAGTATCCCATGCAGGGCTAGTTGGATTCGAACCAACGAATGCAGGAATCAAAATCCTGTGCCTTACCGCTTGGCGATAGCCCTATATCTTAAGCCGCGCTACCGCAACAGGTGTGTTTTTGCGGGAAAATACCGCAGAGGGTGGATAAAGGGATTCGAACCCTTGGCCTCCAGAGCCACAATCTGGCGC
>JAFLRQ010000044.1 GCA_022511395.1 Agathobacter sp.
CCTGACATCCTTCTTGGGTGGTTTTCCTTTGCAGCATTGTGGGGATCTGCAAAGGGTGTGGGTGATGGGTTTGGCTTTACTTACCAAAGACAAAATCAAACCATAAATCGATTAACCTATCTAAAAAATCTTTCATATTGTCACCTCCTTTCATATCTGAGGGCATTATAGCTCCAGCCGGGAAGGAAGAAGGATTTGTTCCTGTGATTTGTTTTTATCAGATTATGTGATATGGGCGGGATTATGTATTTTGTGTGCATTCGGAATTTTTTTATATATTGGATCGCATTCAATGCCTATGAGCATATGGTGCATGCGCGAGAAGGGATCTCATGGATGAAAAACGTAGCAGTGTCCATTGGTTTGGCTTTGTTGATACATTATCCGTATATGAAAACAGAGACTTTGGACAGCGCGTTGTCTTTGCTTGGATTTTGGTTGGCAGCTCTGCTGTTGCATCGAGATGGGAGACGGATAACCTTTGTGGTGGGGATGCTGGCGTATGGGATTGGATATGTTCTGTATTCAATCAGCGGGTTGTTGGTATTATCATTTTTCTTGGTAATAAAGGTTGACAACTTGAGCAGTGAAAACAAACCAGCTCATATAGCGGCGGGACTCTTGTCACTGTTGCTGTGTGAGGGAATATTTCAGATTAGGCGGATGAGAAAGGGTCTGCAGCTCGATGCTAAAAGTCTGATTTTTAAAATTTCACTGATTGTGGCAGGACTGCTGTACGGATGTATATTGACGGCAAGCGGTCAAAGAAATTTTTCGCGTGTAGATAAATGGTTATATTTTTGGGGTATATCTGCCCTTGGTTTCCTCTTCTTTGCGATCTGGCGATACCTGATCAAAAACTATTACCTGAAACGACTGCGCATACTGGAAGTGGTGTCCCTTCGCCAAGAACTGGAGGAGAAGGACGCGCGGATTCGGAAACTGGAGGAGAGCAACGACGCGCTTGCGCAGATCATCCATCGGGACAACAAGCTGATTCCGGCGATGGAGCGCTCCGTGTGCGAGTTTCTGCGGTCTGCGGAGGAATCATCGGAGCCCTTCACAGAGTCCCTCACAGAGCATGGAAACAAGCTGGCGGAGGCGTTGGAAGAAATGGCGCAGGGACGGCAGGGCATCCTCTGCGCTTATGAAGATGCGCGGGCATCGGTCGCAAGAACCGGGCATCTCCCTGTCGATGCCGTGTTGACCTACATGCACGACCGCGCGAAAGAACAACATATCGTATATGAAGTGAAAATGAATCCCGCCTTTCCTTCCATGATTCCGGAGCCGATTGCAGAGGCGGACGCAGCACATTTGCTGTCGGATCTGGTTGAAAACGCAATGATTGCGACCCGGTACAGTGAGCGGCGGGCGGTTCTGGTAAACTTAAGCATATTGGACAACGCTCCGGTGATTGAGGTCAGCGACAGCGGAGCTGCCTTTGATCCGGGCGTGTATCAGGACTTTGGCCTGTACAGGCACTCCACGCATCTGCACGAGGGCGGCAGCGGGCGAGGCCTGCTGGATATCTGGGCATACAAGAAGAAATACAGAGCCTCCCTGCATATTTATGAATATGCGCCGGAGAGCAGACCGTACACGAAAAAGCTCGCGCTGGTTTTTGACGGCAAAGACCGCTATCTGATCTGCTCGTACCGCGCACCGGAGCTGGAAGCCAACAAGGTGCGCGGAAATCTCTACATATTGCCATTACAATGATTGTGGTAAGGAGGGACCCTCTCAATCGTTGCATTTCATCTCATGCAGATATTTTGCGTAGTCATCCATGGCCTCACGGTAGCGCGTTCTGGCGCACCAGATGATTTCTCCGTTGGTCAACAGGATCGAATTTTTGCAGGAATCAATGTATGCACAGTTTACCAGATAACCCTTTGACGGCTGTATGAAGTAAAACGATTTGAGCTTTTCCTGATAAAACGGCAGCTTCTCCCTTGTCCGGTAGGTGACACCGCCCCGGCAGTGGAAGATCACGTAGTGTCCGTAGCTTTCGAGATACATGATCTCATCGATCAGGAGCGCAATGTCCCGGCGGTTCTGCCGCAGATACACATAGCGTCCCTTGTGTTCTGCCTCCCACAGGTTGTTGAGGGCGTCTTTCAGTTCAGTCTCCCACACCTGCTTGCGGATGAAGGCATAAGGATGATACTTTACCGCATCGAAAACGTCCTCGTCGTGCTCACTGAGGAAAAAGATGTGCGCCCTTGGATGAAAATCAAGGATCTGCTTGACAAGTGCGCAGGCTTGACGGCCGTCGTATCTTGTGTTGAGGACAATGAGATGCAGGGGTGTGACGGATTGGAGTATCAAGGGTGACACATTCGGTGACACACTCGGATAGATCCGGATGTTGACATCGAAGTCTCTGGAACTATAAAATTTGAATAGTTCCATCCCCACCTGTTCTCCAAAAGACTCGTCCTGATCACAAACTACAATGTTCCACATGGCGATAACCTTCTTTCTTTTGTAAATTTTTATCTATATCATAAAACAATTCGACAAGAAAGTCTGTTAGTTATTGCGGCTGCTTATGTTAGTATTTGTTAGATTTCGTTAGATTCTGAAGGATTTATTAGGTTGGGTGAAGATTTTTGGTCGAATATTGAAATTCCGTTGGAATGTGGATATAATATTTTACAACAGAAGAAGGGAAAGACGGATTATGGATCGAAAATTGACAGTTTTGATTATTGAGGATGACCAAGATGCCTGCGCGAAGCTGCGTGATTGCATCGAGGAGTCTCTGCATCTGAAGTTCCAAAACTGCACGAATCAGTCACAGGAGGGACTGGATCTGGTGAAGTCCGGTCTTCCGGATGTGGTGATTCTGGATCTGGAGCTGCATATGGGCGGAGGTAACGGGCTTATTTTTCTGGCGGAGCTTAAAAAGACGGAGCTTTCGCACAAGCCTTACATACTGGTTACCACCAATAATTCCAGCAATATCACCTATGAACAGGCGAGAAATCTGGGCGCGGATTTTATCATGTCCAAGCATGAGAAGCACTATTCCCCGGAGGGTGTGGTTGAGTTTCTGGAAATTATGCAGGAGACGATTCTCTCCACGAACAAAGCCTCCGAAACATCTGTGGTGGTCTCCGAGGATGCGCGCAGGCAGAAATATATCCAGCGGATCCAGAGAGAGCTGGATTTTATCGGGATCAGTCCGAAGGCCGTCGGCTATCAGTATCTGACAGACGCAATCCTTTTGAATTATCAGGATCCACAGCCGAATCTTTGCCGCCAGCTCAGCGTGAAGTACCGCAAGACGGATACAAGTATTGAGCGGGCGATGCAGAACGCGATCAACCGCGCATGGAGAATTTCGGATCCGGACGATCTGCTGGAGCATTACACTGCGCGGATTCGCTCGGACAAGGGTGTGCCGACGCTCATGGAGTTTGTCTGCTACTATGCAAATATTCTGAAACAGGACATGTCCTGACAGGGGGAGCTGCGTTGATGAGAGATATTGCGGGATTCAGTGAGAGACAGGCGGCTCTTGTGGGGGAGCTGCACGAGCTGCTGGAACAGGTTTCCTGTGCGGATGAGCAGGTGGGAGCGCGCATTTTTGACAAGGTGTGGGAGGTGCTGGTGGGGTTTGAGGGCTACACCTTCCGGACTTACCGGGGACTGGATTTTCAGTATGAAATCCGGGGTTACGAGCTGTTTGTGACAAGGAAGGAAAAATCGGTGACGCGCTCCTCGGTGGAGATTGCCATTGAAAAAGCGCTGGAGCGGGATCGGATCGTGACAGGCCCCAAACAGCTTAAGGTGTTTGGGGCAAGCTATCTCTATCCGATTTTTCAGACCATTGGTTTTATTTGTTGTTCTTCTCCAGCTCCTGCATCTTCATAGCGCGAACCTTGAGCGGAAGCCCAAAGAGGGTGATGAAGCCCTCTGCGTCGTGATGATCGTAGAGATCTCCGGTGGTGAAGCTCGCCAGAGACTCGTTGTACAGAGAGTAGGGAGAGGTGGTGCCGGCTTTGATAATGCTGCCCTTGTAGAGCTTGAATTTTACTTCGCCGGTTACATACTCCTGTGTGGAGGTGACAAATGCCTGAATCGCCTCGCGCAGCGGCGTGAACCATTTGCCCTCATACACGATCTGGGCCAGCTTGTTGCCCATGTCCTTTTTGACCTCCATGGTTGCACGGTCCAAGACCAGCTCCTCAAGCTGATCGTGGGCTTCCATGAGGATGGTGCCGCCCGGCGTCTCGTAAACGCCGCGGGATTTCATGCCTACCACGCGGTTCTCCACGATGTCCACAATGCCGATGCCGTGCCGGCCGCCCAGCTCGTTCAGCTTGCGGATGATGTCGGACACCTTCATTTTCTCGCCGTTTACACTGGTGGGAACACCCTTCTCAAATGTCATGGTCACATATTCCGCCTTGTCCGGCGCTTTTTCCGGGGACACTCCCAAAACCAACAGATGGTCGTAGTTCGGCTCGTTGGCCGGATCCTCCAGCTCCAGACCTTCATGGCTGATGTGCCAGAGGTTGCGGTCGCGGCTGTAGCTGCTGTCGGTGGAGAAGGGCAGGTCAATGCCGTGCGCCCTGCAGTATTCGATCTCCGCCTCGCGGGAATCCATGTTCCACTTGTCGTTTCGCCAGGGGGCGATGACCTTGAGATCCGGGGCCAGCGCCTTGATGCCCAGCTCGAAACGGATCTGGTCGTTTCCTTTTCCGGTTGCGCCGTGGCAGATGGCAACTGCGCCTTCTTTTCTTGCCACCTCCACTAATTTTTTTGCAATGCCGGGTCTTGCCATGGAGGTTCCCAGCAGGTATTTGTGCTCATACACTGCGCCTGCCTGCACACAGGGCATGATGTAATCCTCGCAGAACTCGTCGATGATATCTTCAATATAAAGCTTGGATGCGCCGGAGAGCTTTGCGCGCTCCTCGAGCCCGTCCAGCTCCTCGCCCTGTCCGCAGTTGATGCAGCAGCATACCACATCGTAATCGTAGTTCTCCTTGAGCCACGGGATGATGGCGGTGGTGTCCAGCCCGCCGGAGTAAGCCAATATAACCTTTTCTTTCATAACAGATTCGTCCTTTCTCTATGTATTCATCAAAAACCAGCTTTACTATACAACATTTATATAGAGAAAGCAAGTGAAATAATATACATAATTTTGCATAAATATTCACAAATTTGTGAATAATTCCTATTTACGCAGGAGGACTGTTGTATTATAGTGTGTATAGATTTAAGAAAGAGGGCAGTCTATGGAGAAAAATTGGAATTATCGGATCAGGGTGATGACGGAAGCGGACTATGACGCGGTATACGGTGTATGGCAGGGGATTCATGGCTTTGGAATCCGCGCCCTTGACGATTCAAGGGAGGGGGTTGCGCGTTTCCTGAGGCGGAATCCCACAACCAGCATGGTGGCGGAGCTTGGGGGAGAGATTGTCGGCGCGATTCTCTGCGGGCACGACGGAAGACGCGGCTGTTTCTACCATGTGTGCGTGCGGGAGGACTGCAGGAACCACGGGATCGGCAAGTCTATGGCGGTGGCGTGCATGCGGGCGCTCAGGGAGGAGGGCATCAACAAGGTGAGCCTGATTGCCTTCAAGAGCAACGCATTGGGGAACCATTTTTGGAAGGGCGCCGGATGGACGTTCCGCGAGGATCTCAATTACTATGATTTCACGCTGAATGAAGCGAATATAACAAAATTTAATCAGTGAGGTATAAGATGAGCGAGAGTAATATGAAACAATTGCTGGAGAAGGCGGAGGTGCTGATCGAGGCCCTTCCCTATATTCAGAGGTTTAACCGGAAAATTATTGTGGTGAAATACGGCGGCTCCGCCATGGTGGACGAGGAGCTGAAAAGGAGTGTGATTCAGGATGTGACGCTCCTTAAGCTGGTGGGCTTTAAGCCCATCATTGTCCACGGCGGCGGGAAGGAAATCAGCCGCTGGGTGGAGAAGAGCGGAAAAGAGCCGGAGTTTGTGAACGGCCTGAGAAAGACCGACGCGGAGACCATGGAGATTGCGGAGATGGTTTTAAACCGCGTGAACAAGTCGCTGGTTTCCATGGTACAGGAGCTGGGCGTGCTCTCTGTGGGCGTCAGCGGCAAGGACGGCGGCCTTCTGCGCGTGGACAAAAAGCTCTCCGACGGGCAGGACATCGGCTATGTGGGCGAGGTCAGGGAGGTCAACCCCAAAATCCTCTACGATCTTCTGGAGAAGGATTTTCTGCCGATTGTGTGTCCCATTGGACTGGGTGACAACTATGAATCCTTCAATATCAATGCGGACGATGCGGCCTGCGCGATTGCGAGGGCGGTGTCCGCGGAGAAGCTGGCGTTTCTCACGGATATCGAGGGCGTGTATAAGGACCCGAAGGACAAGAGCACACTGATTTCGGAGCTCACCGTCTCGGATGCAAGGGAACTGATCGGGGACGGCAACATTGGCGGGGGGATGCTTCCGAAGCTGAATAACTGTATCGATGCCATTGAGAACGGGGTGTCCCGCGTACATATTTTGGACGGGCGGATTGCGCACTGTCTGCTTCTTGAGATTTTCACCAACAAGGGGATCGGAACGGCGATTCTGGGGGATAGTGAGGAGCGCTTTTATACTCCCGGCAGATGAGATTCGCTGTGAGTATAACAAAAGGCATAGAAGAGAGGAAGTGGAAGCTTATGAATAAAGAGACATGTATTGAACGGGCAGAGAACAATCTGGTACACACCTACAACCGGTTTTCGCTGGTGATTGACCACGGAGAGGGCGTGCGCCTGTACGACACGGACGGCAGGGAATATCTGGATTTTGCGGCGGGCATTGCCGTGTGCGCGCTGGGCTACGGCAACAAGGGATATGAGAATGCGCTAAAAAATCAGGTGGAGAAAATTCTTCACATCTCGAATCTCTACTACAGTGAGCCCACCGTCGAGGCGGCCCAAAAGGCCCTTGCCGCCAGCGGGATGGACCGCATTTTTTTCACAAACAGCGGCACGGAGGCCATTGAGGGCGCGATCAAGGCCGCAAAAAAGTACGCCTACACCAGAGATGGGCACGCAGGGCACGAGATGATTGCCATGAACCACAGCTTTCACGGGAGGAGCATAGGGGCTCTGTCCGTGACCGGAAATCCCCACTATCAGGAACCCTTTGCGCCGCTTCTTCCGGGGGTGAAATTTGCGGAGTTCAATGACCTTGAGAGCGTAAAGGCACTGGTTACGGATAAGACCTGCGCCATCATTATGGAGACGGTGCAGGGGGAGGGCGGCATCTATCCCGCCGAGCCTGAATTTTTAAAGGGTGTGCGCAGGCTCTGCGACGAGAGGGATATCCTGCTGATCTTAGACGAGATCCAGTGTGGCATGGGGCGGACCGGAAAGATGTTCGCATGGCAGCATTACGGGGTAAAGCCGGACATTATGACCTGCGCGAAGGCGCTGGGCAATGGCGTGCCGGTGGGCGCCTTTTTCCTGACTGCGCGGGTGGCGGAAAAGTCGCTGGCGCCGGGAGACCACGGCACGACCTACGGCGGAAATCCCTTGGTGGGGGCGGCGGTCTCGGCGGTGTTTGACCAGTTTGAGGAGCTTGGACTTTTGGAGCATGTCAACCGGGTTGCGCCTTATCTGGAGCATAAGCTGGACGCGCTGGTGGAGAAGCATGAGTTTCTGACGGCGCGGCGCGGCATGGGCCTCATGCAGGGATTGGAGTGTGCGCTCCCTGTGGGCACTGTGGCGGCAAAGGCGCTGGATCAGGGGCTTGTGGTGATTACGGCGGGGACAAATGTGATCCGTCTGGTGCCGCCTCTTGTCATCACAGAGGCCGATGTGGACGAGATGATTGAGAAGCTGGAGCGGACATTTTCAAATTGCCATTGAAATATACTTGTAATAATCGTAAAAAATCGTTAAAATAGAAGTGCATCAAGGCTCCTTCACAGAATGGCTGTTTTGTGAAAGGAGATTCGATATGAGACATATCGCGAAAACAGGAATATGGATTGCACTGTGTGTGCTGTTTGCGGGCTGTAAAGGAGCGGATGACAGCGGGTTTTTCCTGCTGGAGCCGCAGAGTGGGGAGACGGCGGCTTTTCCGGAGACAGAGCGGGCTGCGGGAGCGGATCTGCCCTCCGACGGGGAACAGGGCTGCCTCTTCGTCTATGTCTGCGGGGAGGTCAGGCATTCGGGGGTGTACGAGCTTCCGGCCGGAAGCAGAATCTGTGACGCACTGGAGGCGGCAGGAGGCTTGACGGATGCGGCGAGCCCGGATTACTGGAACCTTGCAAGAACCTTGGAGGATGGGGAGATGATCTTTTTCCCGACCCGGGAGGAGGCAGACAGGCGCAGGGAGGCGGCGGAGGCTGCAGGCGCGGCGGAGGCGTCCTCTGTGGAGGGAGCAGCGCCGGACGGCAGGGTGAACATCAACACGGCGACGGAGGATCAGCTGATGAAGCTGCCGGGGATCGGAGAGGTCCGCGCGGCCGCGATCATTGCCTATCGGAGCAGGCACGGGGCATTTTCCGGCGAGGAGGACATTATGCAGGTGTCCGGTATCGGAAACGCGCTTTTTGAAAATATAAGGGATTTTATAACGGTTGATTGAGGTGTGAAATGGCAAAGAGAGTTCTCGTAGTGGACGATGAAAAACTGATTGTGAAAGGCATTCGCTTCAGTCTGGAGCAGGACGGCATGGAGGTGGACAGCGCATACGACGGCGAGGAGGCTCTAAATCTCGCAAAGAACAATCCTTACGACATGGTTCTTCTCGACATCATGCTCCCGAAGATGGACGGTTTTGAGGTCTGTCAGGCAATTCGGGAATTCTCGAACATGCCGATTGTGATGCTGACCGCAAAGGGCGATGATATGGATAAAATTCTGGGTCTGGAGTACGGCGCGGACGACTATATCACAAAGCCCTTCAATATTCTGGAGGTAAAGGCGAGAATCAAGGCGATCATGCGCAGAACCGGAGGCCCGAAGGAGAAGAGCAGCCATGCGATGATGATTGAGAAACAGGATCTGCGCTTGGACTGCGACAGCCGCAGGCTTTTTGTCAAGAACCGCGAGGTCAATCTGACCGCGAAGGAGTTTGACCTGTTAGAGCTTCTGGTCAAGAACGAGAACCGGGTGTACAGCAGGGAAAATCTGCTGGAGCTTGTGTGGGGCACGGATTTTCCGGGTGACGTGCGCACGGTGGACGTCCATGTGCGGCGGCTGCGCGAAAAGATTGAGTCCAATCCGAGCGAGCCGAAGTATGTACACACGAAATGGGGCGTGGGTTATTATTATAATCAGAAGTAGCAAAGAGGCTGCCGCATGCGTAAGAATACCAAATTCTTTCAATTTTTAAAAAGTTTAAAATTCCGGCTGATCCTGCTGATTCTCGTCATCGCGACAGTGCCGAGCCTGATCCTGAGCATGGGGATTATGCGCTACTATGAGTCGCGGGCGGTGACCATCCGTGCCGGCGAGGTATTGAGCCAGGCGAAAATTCTTGCCAACAAGATCGCGGCCAGCGAGTACATGAGCATGGGAAATGTGAGATCCGGAACCATACAGGCACAGATTGACCTGCTGACCAAGATCTATGACGGGCGTGTCATCATAGTGGACAAGAATTTTAAGATTTACTGCGATACCTATAACCTCGATGACAACAAGACAATCATCGCGGAGGAGGTAATGCGCAGCTTCAAGGGTGTGGATGTCACAAACTATGATGCCGAGAATCATTACATTGAGATGACGATTCCCATCAGCGATCCGGAGGATTCCACCGGAACGGTGGTCGGCGTCATGCTTGTCAGTGTTTCCACCGATAATATTGAACTGAATCGGATTTATCTCAGCAAGATGGCGACAATCATCCAGATGATTGTGATGCCGGTAATGCTTTTTTTTGGAATCCTGCTGATTCTATACAATGTTCGTCCGCTGTCGCTGCTCTCTGACGGGATCGGCGCAATCCGGGACGGCTATGGGGCGGAGTCCCTTCAGGTCAACAACTACACGGAAACGAGGCAGATCTGCAAGCGCTTTAACGAGATGATCGGGCGCATGAAGGTGATGGACGATACCAGGCAGGAGTTTGTGTCAAACGTGTCCCACGAGCTGAAGACGCCGCTCACTTCCATGAAGGTGCTGGCCGATTCCATCAACAGTATGCCGGATGCCCCCAAGGAGATGTATCAGGACTTTATGGCGGACATCACCGGCGAGATCGAGCGCGAGACCAAGATCATCAACGACCTGCTCTCTCTGGTGCGGATGGACAAGTCGGCAGCGGATCTGAATATTGCCTCAGTCAATATCAACGAGATGATTGAGCAGATTTTAAAGAGGCTGCAGCCCATCGCAGACCGTCAAAGGGTGGAGCTTGTTCTGGAGAGCTTTCGCCCGGTGACGGCGGAGGTGGACGAGGTAAAGCTTACGCTGGCATTTACCAATCTTGTGGAAAACGCCATCAAGTACAACCGGTCGGACGGTGAGGGCTGGGTGCGCGTATCCTTAAACGCCGATCACCAGTACATGTTTGTGAAGGTGCAGGATTCCGGAATCGGTATTCCCGAGGAAGCGTTAGACCAGATCTATGAACGGTTTTATCGTGTGGACAAGTCTCATTCCCGCGAA
The DNA here is from genome assembly GCA_022511395.1 of Agathobacter sp. Classification (GTDB taxonomy): domain Bacteria; phylum Bacillota; class Clostridia; order Lachnospirales; family Lachnospiraceae; genus Roseburia. Next base: position 10,636 of record JAFLRQ010000044.1, read on the forward strand.
ATCGGAGGGACGGGACTGGGGCTTGCAATCACAAGGAGCGCGATCCTGATGCACAGAGGGGCGATCAAGGCACACTCGGTGGTGGGAGAGGGGACGACGTTTGATGTCCGCATCCCGCTGAACTATATTGCATAGGAGAAGATCATGAGTAAGACGGTACGGGTTCTGCCGATTGCCCTTTTGGCTCTGTTGCTGACGGCCTGCGGCGGTGATCAGAAAAGCGGAGAATATATGGTCTATTACCTGAACGCGGGGACGACGCGCGTGGTCGGGGAGGAGTCCGGGATCGAGCGGGAGCAGGGCGGCGATATCGTGGAGGAGCTGCTTGAGGCGCTCGCCACACAGCCGAAAAATTCTTCCCTGCGCCAGACGATTCCGTCCAGTGTGAAGGTATTGGGACACACGGTGACCAGCTATCAGATCACGGTGGATTTCAGCAGTGAGTATTATAATATGACTCCGGTCGAGGAGGTGCTTACGCGGGCGGCGGTGGCGAAGACTTTGTTTCAGGTGGACGGCTGTTCGTATGTGCTCTTTACGGTGGAATCCAAGCCGCTGGTAAACAGTGACGGAGTGACGGTCGGGAGCATGCGCTCGGACAGCTTTGTGGAAAATCCGGGCCAGCAGATCAATTCCAGCTTAAGGACCACGCTCAAGCTGTATTTTGCGGACAAGGACGGGAGCGGGCTGGTGGAGGAGACCCGCGTGGTGTACCACAGCTCCAATATTTCCATGGAAAAGCTGGTGATGGAGCAGTTGATCAAAGGCCCAAATATAACGGGCGCGCAGGCGACAATTCCTGCCGGAACCAAGCTGATCAACGTGGCGGTGGTGGACCGCATCTGCTATATCAGTCTGGACGAGACCTTTTTGAATCAGAATCTGGAGATTTCGGAGCAGGCGGTTTTGTTCTCCATTGTGAATTCCGTGACTCAGCTGTCCAATGTGGAAAAGGTGCAGATCTCCATCAACGGAGATACCAGCGGGAAATGCCGTTATGCCTATCCTCTTGGGACGCTCTATGAGGCGGATGAGAGCGTGATTGTTACGGAGGAGACGCAGACGGAAGAGACCGAAAGAACCAATAAAGCAAAAAAGAGCAAGTAACATAAAGGAGTGTATGTGAGGAAAAGACCGTTTCTTTTGCTTGCGTGCATGTTTCTGGCGGGAATACTGTTATGCGGGTATCGTGTGTGGATTTTGGTGCCGGCGCCCCTCCTGTTTGGATGGTTCGTTCTCAAAGGGGAGGGGGGAAGGCGGCGACGGATTCTTTTGGTTGCGATACCTGTGTTTCTGGCGGCGGGAGCGTTTCGCATGGGAGGCGAAATGCGGTTCCGCGGACAGTATCTGCCGGAGCTTAGGGACGGACAGGAGGTTCGTCTTCAGGGAGAGGTTGCATGGATCGAGAAGAAATCCCGATGCGTGTATGTGTATCTTACTAACTGTATGTTATCTTCGCGTGTGCGCTGCAGCGATGTGCTGGCATACGCGTCAACCGACGATTTTTCTGTCGGACAAATCCTGGTAGTGCGGGGGACAATTGCATTGTTTGAGAGGGCGGCCAATGAGGGCGGCTTTGATGCTGAGCGCTTTTATCAGAGCAGAGGGATTGACTTTGGTCTGTGGGTCAGTGAGGTGGAGCGGGTCTGCAGGGAGGCGCGCCCCTGGCAGCGCGCGCTTTTTTCGCTGAGGGAACGGATCCGAAAGAGTATTGCGGACTGCGGCGGGGCGGACGGCATACTCTCTGCGATGCTGCTCGGGGAGAAGACGGAGCTGGATTTTGAGGTGAAACAGCTGTATCAGATGGCAGGGATCAGCCATATTCTGGCAATTTCCGGCCTGCATGTCACGCTCTTGGGGATTGGCTTCTATCATCTGCTGCGGAGAATGGGGCTGCGCTATCTCACTGCGGGAGGTCTCTGTGCGTTTTTTACGCTCGGATACGGCATTATGACAGGGGGGAGTGTGCCTACCTGCCGCGCGATAGGGATGGTGCTGGTGCTTCTGGCAGCGGATCTTCTGGGGCGGGGCTACGACATGTTGAATGCCCTTGGGCTTGTCTGCATTGTGCTGTTGTGGGAGAACCCGTTTCTCATCGGGTACTCCGGCTTCTGGTTCTCCGTGGCTGCAGTGCTTGGTGTCGGCGCTGCTGGGCCGATCCTGACAGAGTGGGGAGTGCAGCCAAAAGAGGAGCAGGAGGAAGAAGCCTTGGACAGGGCAAAATCCATGTCATGGAGAGAGAGAATGTCCGCCCGCGTCCGCGCAGTGCGGGAAGGCCTGTGGACGAGCCTTGGAATCCAGCTCATGACGCTCCCGCTTGTCGCATACAGCTACTATGAGCTTCCGGTGTATGCATTGCTGATCAACACGGTTGTGCTGGCTCTTGTGAAGGGGCTGCTGGTGCTGGGCTGCGGCGCCGCGGCTGCGGGGATGTGGAGTGTGGCGCTCGGTTCCTTTCTCATGGCGTTCTGCAACCGGATTCTGTATCTGTATGAGTGGCTGTGCACTGTCACGCTGGGGCTTCCTGCGGCCCGGATCATTGTTGGCTGTCCGCGTCCATGGCAGGTGGCGGTCTATTATCTGCTGTTTGCCGCAATCCTGCTGCTTATGCACAAACAGGTGTCGGCGCGTGAGGGGGATTTTAAGTCGGAGGGACGATGGACGGAGGAGGGCAATTTGGAGCTTAGGAAGCCATGGACAGGGGCTTTGCGCGTCTTCGGTGTTTTGATCTGTTCCTGCGGCTTGTTTGCAATTCTTGCGTTTCGGCCTGCGGGCGGATTTGAGATTGATGTGCTGGATGTGGGGCAGGGCGACGGGATCTACCTGCGCACGGACGAGGGAATTTCGATGTTTGTTGACGGGGGGAGCACGGATGTATCGGGCGTTGGAACGTACCGCATTCTGCCGTTTTTGAAGTACCGGGGTGTCAAACGGATTTCCTACTGGTTTGTCAGCCATGCGGACGCGGACCATGTGAACGGCATGAAGGAGGTGCTGGAGAGCGGCTATCCGGTGGAGCATCTGGTTCTGGCGGAGGCTGTGCGGCAGGAGGAGAAGACTGCCGATCTGGCGGCGCTTGCCGAGCGCTGCGGTGTGCAGATCCATTACCTGCAGGCCGGAGACCGGTTCGCTTCGGGGGATGTGGTCCTGCGCTGTCTCTACCCGGAGGACGGGGAGGCCTTGGCGGCGGGGAAGGGCGGTGAAGTGGATCTCAACGACCTTTCGCTGGTTTTGCTGCTGGAATATGGAGATTTCCGGGGGATTTTCACCGGGGATATCTCGGAAGCTGCGGAGAGAAAGCTTCTTAAGAGGGGTGCTTGCGCGACGGTGGATTTCCTGAAGGTCGCGCACCACGGCTCCAAATACTCCGGCAGCAGTGACTTTTTGCGGGCGCTAAGTCCAAAGCTTGCGGTCATTTCCAGCGGCAGAAACAACCGGTTTGGGCATCCGCACGCGGAGCTGCTGGAGCGGCTGGAGGACTGCGGCTGCCTGATTTATCGGACGCAGGAGAGCGGTGAAGTTATGGTGCGTGTCAAGGACGGGAGGGTGAGGGTGGAGGGATATTATGCAGGCGCTTCTGGATTATATTTTGGAAATGAAAAAATAAAGAAGAGGAACTCAGGGTGAGTTCCTTTTTGCTTTCACATTTTTTGAGAGATACCTCCATTTTTTCGGTCAAAAAATATAGCATACTGTCTGTCTTTAACTCTTGAACCAGCCTTTAGAATTATTGGCGATCTTTACCAGCGTCAGCATAACCGGAACCTCGGTCAAGACACCAACGGTTGTGGCCAATGCCGCCGGGCTTGTGGTGCCAAACAGTGCCACCGCAACGGCTACTGCCAGCTCAAAGAAATTAGATGCGCCAATCATTCCGGCAGGCGCTGCGATATCGTGCGGCGTTTTCAGTATCTTGCAGGCAAGATAAGCGATAAAGAAGACCAGGAAGGTCTGAATAATCAGCGGCACTGCAATCAGAAGAATGTGCAGGGGATTTTCCAGAATCACTTCACTCTGACCCATAAAAATCAGAACCAATGTCAGCAGCAGGCCGATCGTGGTTACGGAATCGAACTTGTGTATGAATACATGTTCAAAGTAATCCGCGCCTTTGCTTTTGGTGAGGACAACCCTGGTCAAAATGCCTCCCGCAAGAGGAATCACCACAAACAAAACCACACTGAGAATCAATGTGTCAAAAGGCACACTGACATTGGACACACCAAGCAGAAACCGCACAATCGGGACAAACGCCACCAGAATGATCAGGTCATTGGTTGCCACCTGCACAACCGTGTAGGCGGGATTGCCCTTTGTCAATGTACTCCACACAAATACCATAGCCGTGCATGGTGCGGCACCTAAAAGGACGGCCCCGGCAAGGTACTGTGTCGCAAGCTCCGGTGTGATGAATGCCTTGAAAATCACGAAGAAGAACAGGGAGGCAATTCCGTACATGGTAAACGGCTTGATCAGCCAGTTTGTTATCCATGTTACAAACAATCCCTTTGGATTTTTTCCTACATTATGGACGCTGTTGAAGTCCACCTTTAACATCATGGGATAAATCATAATCCAGATTAAAGCTGCCATTGGGATGGAAATGCGGGCATATTCAAACCGGCTTAAAAATGTGGGGACGGCAGGGGCAAAATGTCCCAGCAGCACGCCGGCCACCATACACAGAAACACCCACACGGTCAGATAGCGTTGAAAGGAATTGATGCCCGTATTATTTTCCTTTTTCATATTCAAAATACCTCCCTATAATTCCAGTAA
>JAFLRQ010000045.1 GCA_022511395.1 Agathobacter sp.
ATTACTCCTCCGTCAGCATCTCCACCGGACGTATTTTCCGGATGCGGACGGCGGACAGGAAGGAGACCGTCAGCGCGACTCCCACGATGCCAAAAACCGTCAGGAAGATCCAGTGTACCGGGACGGTGAACTCGCATTTTGTGATTCCTGAGAAGGACAGGCACAGCACCACCGCAGGTCCCATGAAACGGTTTCCTGCCAGTCCTCCGATCACTGCTCCTGCGGCGATCACAGGCAGGTTGAGCAGGATTGTCTGGGCGATCAGCTGGGCGGTGGTGTATCCGATGCCTTTGCAGATGCCCATGTGCTTCCTCTCGCGGATCAGTCTGGTCTTGATCAGAAGAAGCTCCACAAGGACCACGACAAGGACGGTGATGGTCACAAAAATGACACAGACGGCAGCCACGCCGTTTGCCACCGTGCGCATGACCGCTTCCGTCTGTTTCTCCGAGTCTGTGCAGGTGACCTCCGGGAAGCGGGCAAGAATTTTCCCGGAGATTTCATTGTAGGGAATATCCTTTGTGTACAGGTACAGCCCGTAGAACGAGTTCGCCCCGTTCAGTCTCAGCATCCCATCCTCCGACAACAGCACACGCATCCCCATCTCAGACATCTTCTGGTTGATTCCCGAAACCAGATAGGGAAGACGCTCCCCCTGCCCAGTGACATAGATGGTATCCCCCGCTTCCGCTTCCAGATACTTGGCGACATTTGCGGAAAGAACAATCTCATTGTCGTGCTCCGGATGCCGCCCCGCTATCAGCAGCTCGTTATGGATCGCCTTGGGGTCCCGCCACACCTCACAGTTGAGTTCCTTTGAAAGTCCGTTGTTCTCCACAGTGACCGTCGCCATATTGAAGTGCAGTACCTCCTCAACCTCCTCCCACGTCGCAAGCTCGCTGCCGACTGCGTCCAGATTTTCCCCAATGACAAAGAGATCCCCGGTCTCTATTCCTGCAATCTTCAGAAACGTCTCCGGCTTCCGGACAAAGGTCTCATACATTCCAAAGCCCACGCAGCACACAAAGGACAGCAGCATCACAATCAGGCCGATTGAGAGGTTTTTCCCCTTCTCCTGCATGAGGTTTTTCGCGGATAACACCAGACTGAGAGGCATTGGGCAGCTCTCAAGGGAAAAATAATTCTTTTTAAAATTGTGGGTGTGGATGCCTGAGCGAAGCGCATTCAGCACCGTGATCCTCCGGTAACAGCCACTGCAGATGAGTGAAACCCCAAGCACAATTCCAAGGATCAAAAAGGCCGTCAGAAACGCCGCCGGTACATCAACCCCTTTTGTCCACCGCAGCCCCATAAGCCTCCCCTGAAATCCGCCGATCACACTGCTCCCCGCCATGCCGAGGAGCACACCCACCAAAATGGACAGCACGGCAAGAAGCCCCATCTCCAGAACAACCGAGAGCATAAGCTGCCCGGAGGTGTAGCCCGCCGCCTGCAGAATCCCGGTATTTTTCAGGTTCATTTCCATAAAATTGCGGATGCTGAAGCGGATCACAATGAGTGTCACAATCATCAAAAGGGCAGAAAACAGCAGAATGATCCCCATACAGATGGTCGGCATCATACTCACGCCGCCGGACATCAGCTCCCAGTTCAGACCAAGCCCCAGGGCGCTCTCGGACAGCTCCGGAAGCTCTCTGGTCAGTATCGCGCTGACCTTCTGGTCATAGTCGGCACTGCTCTCCCCCTCCCGCAGGCGGACGCGGTGCTCCGTACATTTTGCCGCGGCAATCAGCGGACTCTCCGCCGCCATCTCCTCCATGCGCTCATGATTCACATACACCTGATACACCGAGATATTGAGCGGCGTCCCCATCAGCGGATTTTCCACAAACCCCGCCACCGTGAAGGCGTACTCCCTGTCCCCGATTTTTAAGCAAAAGCGGTCCCCCTCCAGAAGGCCCTCCCCGGATTTCAGATAGTAGGGCAGAAGGATCCCGTCTTTTTCCAGGGCTCCGCTGTGGTATCCCTCCAGCAGTCCGATAGTCCGGTCGGCATCCGCATCCGCAATGATAAACTCCATCTGGGCGCCCTCCGCCCCCTCCTTGTAATACTCCACTCCGAACAGGTTGTAGACAATCCCGTTCTCGTATTCCGCGGTCTCCGGCTGCGCCCTTAGAATCGCCTCAATCTCTTCCGCTTTACGGTCTGCCATATACATGTAATCCGCAGTGTGGGTCCTCTCGCGGCAGTCGTCCAGCACCTGTCTCATTCCGGAGAGCACCGAAATCCCGGTGTAGAGCAGCAGGGCAAGAAGTGCCGCCATAAAAAAGATGACCGCCCCCTCCGACCTCTTTTTTTTCAAATTGTTCAGCGCAATAAAAAAGCTTCCCTTCATACTACCACCCCATTTCCGAAAGAAATGCCTGCAGCCTCTCGTGGCGCGTCCTGTCCCCGCTCCGATAGGCTCCCAGCTCCAGCTCCCCGGTGATCACGCCGTCCTTTAAGTAGAGAATACGGTTCCCCCGCCGGGCGGACCTCATGTCGTGCGTCACCATCACAATGCTCTGTCCCGACTCATTCAGCGCGGTAAAGGCGTTCAGCACATGCTCCGTATTCATGGAATTTAAGGCGCCTGTCGGCTCGTCGGCAAACAGAAGCTCCGGATCGTTGATCATCCCCCGCACCACTGCCACCCTCTGCTGTTCCCCGCCGGAAAGCTGTGCCGGAAACTTGTGAAAGCAGTCCTCGGAAAGCCCCAGCGCCCGCAGACGCTCCTTCGCCTTCACGGCAAGGGCCTTGCGGTCTTTTGTCACAAGCATGCCGCAGATCATCACGTTGTCCAGCACGCTCATGGTATCGTTCAGATAGTTCTGCTGAAACACAAAGCCGCAGTGCTTTCTGCGGAAAATGGCAAGCCGGTCGTTGCTGTAGCGGGAGATCTCCTCCCCCTGATAGGTAATGCTCCCAAGCGTCGGGCGGTCCATGCCGGAGAGCGCGTAGAGAAGCGTGCTCTTGCCGGAGCCGGAATTGCCCATGATCACGGTGAAGTCTCCCCGATACACCGACAGATTCAGATTTTTTAATACATGCTGCTGCACACTCTCATTGGAAAAGGTCTTGCACAGATCCTTTGCACAAAGTATGTCCTCCATAAAATTCTCCTTTCCTGTTTCCGGACGGTTGAAAAGTCAAAAAAGATGCCAGAAGCTTTCTGACATCTCTATCTTAGCACTCCCTCCCCCGGGAGTCTTAATCTGTTTCCTGTCTGTTTCTTACCTGTTTCTTAACCGTCCCACGCCATCGGAGCTTCCCTGTGCGGCGCTCACACCTTCCGCAGAAAGAGCTCCACCACAAACCCGTCCTCATTGCGGCAGGCAATGCCGCCCCTCATCTGCTCCATGAAGAGCTTTGCCAGATAGAGGCCCAGCCCGGAGCCCTCCCGCCCCTTTGCGTTGCTGCCCCGGTAGAATTTTTCCGTAACCCTCGGCAGCTCCTCCTCCGGGACTCCCGGCCCGTGGTCGCGGATGCAAAGAATAATTCCCTCCTGCACATCCGCAAAGGACACAGAGGCAGCGCTGTGGGCATATTTCCATGCATTGTTGACGCAGTTGTCAATGACCTGCTCCAGCCGCAGCGCATCCATATAAACCAGACACTCCGGCAGCTCTCCCTCCGTCTCCACCTCTCCGTATGCGCCGAGCTCCGCCAGCATCCGCCGGATCACAAGGGAGCTCTCCTCCGTCGGCTCCACCTTCAGCACCTCAAGCTCCTCCAGAGTGGCGTGAAAGAGATTCTTGACCAGCTTGTCAATCAGCACGGCCTTCGCCCGGATAATGCCGATCTTCTCCACCGTGTCCGGCTTTGTCTCCCGCACCTCAAGCACCTCGCAGGCCGCAAGGATCGTGGAAACCGGGGTCTTGATGTCGTGGGAGAGCTCCGCCACAAGCTCCTTTTTGCTCCGGTTCGCCCGGTATTCGCTCTCTCTGGCCTGTTTGAGCTCCTCCCGCATCAGGTCAAAGCTCTCCGTGAAGGCCCCGAAATAATTGTGCTTTCGCATCGCCAGCGGGAAATCCAGATTGCCCTTCGCCACCTGACGGCTGAAATGCTGCAGGGTGTGAAACGGCCGGACGAAGACACAGGCGTCGTACAGAAGCAGCAGATATCCGGCCAATGCCAAAATCAAAAAATAGATAAGCCCGCCGCAGAACAGCCGCCCTCTCAGACGCTCATAGCCCTTTTCCGCCTCCGTAAACAGAAGCTTCCCGATGATCGCATGATCCCCCGAATGGCAGTCCATGACCAGCGCCTCCCGCTGCAGCGCCTCGTTCAGCCTGTGCTCATAGTCCTCATCGTCCAGAAGCAAAATCTCACAGCCATGGGACTGTTCAAGAAGCTCCGCCGGCTCTCCGCGCTCCAGCGCCGCCTCAATCCGGCGGCAAATGTCGTTGTAGTACACCATGTCCCGCCTGACGGTGCCCGCGTTCCGAAAAAAGAAAAGGAACAGTGCCAAAAGAGCCAGCAGAAACACACTGTATCCAACCAAAAGTTTTTTCATATTCATAGCTCTAACAGGTATCCGGTTCCCCACACCGTCTTGATGATCTCCGGCGCGTTGGGATTTTTCTCAATCTTCTCCCTCAGCCTTCGGATATGTACGTTTAACGTGCCGTCGCTGTAAAAGGCGTCCCCCCACACCTCAGCAAAGAGCTGCTCCTTGCTGACAATCGTGCCCCGGTGGACATAGAGGCACTTCAAGAGGGCAAACTCTCTCGCTTTCAAAGGAATTTCCCGCCCATCCATCACCAGCGTCAGACGCTCCTCATGCAGGCAGAAGGCTTCCGTCCCCAGAGCCGTCTCCGCGGGGCTCTGCGCTTTTTCCAGCCGCTTTAGAATCACCTTTACCTTGGCGAGAAGAACACTCAGGGTATAGGGCTTTTTGATGTAATCGTCCCCGCCGGTTCCAAGCGCCATCAAAATGTCGTCGTCGCTCTGTCTGGCGCTGATGAAGAGGATCGGCAGCTCCTGATCCTCCCTCAGCCTGCGGCAGATGTCAAACCCGCTCTCCCCCTCCAAATTGATGTCGAGAAGAAGGATATCCGCCGTATGCTCTTTAAAAAAAGCGAGACACTCCTCCCCCGTCCCTGCAAATGTCGCGCTCACGCCAAAAATTTCAAAATATTCGCAGGTCATCCGGGCAAGATCGGTCTCGTCATCCACAATCAGACAATTGTAGTGCATCGTCAGACCTCGATCACCTTTCCGTCCCGCCAGATCCGCTCCAAATCGTAGAAAATGCGATCCTCCTTGGAAAACAGATGCACAATGACATCCTGGTAGTCCATGAGAATCCAGCTTGAGCGGTTGTTGCCCTCCACCTGCTTAATCCTAAGCCCCTCCTTGTACAATGTCTCATCCACCGCATCCTTCATCGCCAAAAGCTGGTTCTGGTTGCTGCCGTTTGCGATAATAAAGTAATCCGCCACAGTGGAAATTTCGGTGATGTCAATGACCGTCACATCCTCCGCCTTTTTATCTCTCAGGGCATCTGCCGCCTTTTTCACGATATCTATTGTTTCCATGGCTGCTCCTTTCCGTATGGTTGGTAAAATTCATAGGTGATTTCCGTCGTGGGGTCGATCTCCCCCTTGCGGTTGCTCAGGTAATGCAGGGTGTCATAGAGGATCTCGGCCATGCACTGGTTTAAGTCCGCAAACGCAATCTGCCGGATCACATCCAGATGCGGCGCCTGATCGCGCCCCGGCTCAATGTAGTCCGCAATGAAAATGATCTTGTCCAGCGTGTTCATATTCGGCTCGCCGGTGGTGTGTACCTTGATGGCGTGCAGAATCTCCGGGTCGGTAACTCCGTACTTCTCCTCCGCCAATGCCATGCCCGCCTTGGCATGGAGAAGCGAGGGATTTTCCCGCTCCACCTTTGAGATCAGGATATGGTGCCGCTCACAGAGCGCAATTTTCTCCCCCGTCGGCGTGCATTTGCCGCAGTCGTGCAAAAGCCCCGCCAGCATGGCCTTTTCCACGGAATACCCATGGGCCATGGCGAGGGCCGCGGCGGTGTACATCACGCCCTTGGTGTGCTCGTAGCGCCCCTTGTCCAGCTCCTTTTTCACTTTTTTTCGGATGTCATGCAAATCCATCTTCATTGCCTCTGATCCATTTCCTCTTTTCCTTTGTTCCGCGGCTGATACAGGCCGTGCTCCTTGATGTATGCGTAAACTCCCCCCGGGAAATCGCCGGGGTCTGCCCTGCCCGCGCCAAGCTCCTCCCGAAGGGATGTGGAGGACAGGGGCACAAGGCTTACCGGGACAATCTCGACTCTGCAGGGAAACAAACTCTGTAATTCTTTTATTTTCGCGCGCAGCGCCTCCGTCTCGAAGGAATCCCTTGGCACCACAAGGATGGTCGCCAGCTCGCAGATCCGCTCCGGTTTCACCCATTGATCAAAATAATCCAGCGAGTCCCCGCCCATGATAAAATACAGCTCCGTGGACGGCATGTCCGCTTTCAGGCGCTCCAGCGTGCGGTACGTGTAGCTCCGCTCTGCACAGTCAAGCTCCAGACGGCTTGCCCGGATCCCTTCCGCCCCAGCCGCCGCCAGCTCACACATGCGAAACCGGTGCTCTGCCGCCGTCATCCCCGCCTCGTTTTTATTGGGGGAATGTCCGGCGGGCACCAGCCACACTTCGCTTAAATCAAAGTATCTGCAGGCGCTCACTGCCATATGCATATGTCCGTTGTGGATCGGGTCAAAGGACCCGCCCAGAATTCCCAGCCGTCTCATGGTCATTCCGGCAGCTTGATCTTCGGATTTTTCTTGGGCTGACGGTAAAAAATCATCTTCTTGCCGATGACCTTGACCACCTGCGAGCGGGTGCGCTCTGCGATCATCTCTGCAATTTCCCGCGGGTCATCCGCACAGTTTTTGAGCACCGAGACCTTGATCAGCTCCCTCTTTTCCAGCGCCTGATCCAGCGCCTCCACAATCTCAGGCGTTAAGGATGCCTTTCCGATCTGAAAGATTGCGTCCATATTTGTCGCCATGCTCCCAAGATATGCTCTCTGTCTGCTGTTCATAATTTACCCCTTCTGTCAATTATTTACCCGACCGCTAATCAGTCAAAGTACTCAAAGTCACACCCATACATGCGCACGGTATCCCCTTCCGCCATGCCCTGCTCCTTTAAGGCGTCAATGATGCCCTGCTCCTTCATAAACCTCTGGAAGAAGACAAAGCCCTTCTCCGAGTCTATATTTGTGTAGCCCAGCATTTTCTCGATCTTGGGTCCCTCCACCACATATGCGCCGTCCGAGTCGCGCTCGATGGTATAGGGCTGATCCTTGTAAAAATGCAGTGCAGGGTCAAACTCCGCCTCATAGACAAAGGTCTCCTTCGGACATTGCGCAAGCAGCTCCTTTACGTGGAACAAAAGCTCCCGGACGCCCTGCCCGCTGACTGCGGAGATGGGATACACGCGGACTCCGTCTTTCTCAAACTCTTTTCTTAAAATCTCGGTGATCTCGTTCTCTCCCCCGGGAATCACATCGATCTTGTTGGCGGCAATCACCCAAGGCTTGTCCAAAAGCTTTGGATTGTAGGCGACCAGCTCCCGGTTGATGGCATGGATATCCGCGACGGGATCACGCCCCTCCGTCCCGGCGGCGTCCACAATATGGACGATCACCTTTGTGCGCTCAATGTGCCGCAGAAACTCATGTCCCAGGCCAACGCCCTCCGAGGCGCCCTCGATCAGTCCGGGGATATCCGCAATCACAAAGCCGCCGTCCTCGAAATCCACCACGCCGAGATTCGGCTGCAGGGTCGTAAAATGGTAGTTTGCAATCTTTGGCTGCGCGTTTGTGACGCGCGAGAGAAAGGTGGATTTCCCCACGTTCGGGAATCCAACCAGTCCCACATCCGCAATCACCTTCAGCTCCAAAAGAACCTCGATCTCGATTGCCTCCTTGCCGGGCTGCGCGTACTTGGGGGCCTGCATCGTGGCGGTCGCAAAGTGCTGGTTGCCCATTCCTCCCCTGCCGCCCCGCAGCAGGACAACCCTGCGGTTCTCTCCCGAGAGATCCGCAATCACCTTTTCGGACTCCGCATCCTTGATGATCGTGCCCTCCGGCACCTTCAAAATGAGGTCACTGCCGTTTTTCCCGTGGCAGTTGCGCTTGCCGCCGTCCTCACCGGGCTCCGCCGCAAATTTCCTGCGGTGGCGGTAATCCGAGAGCGTGTTCATTCCCTCATCGACAACGAAGATCACATCTCCGCCCTTGCCGCCGTCCCCGCCGTCCGGGCCGCCGTTCGGCACATATTTTTCCCGGCGGAAGGACACGTGCCCGTCTCCGCCCTTGCCGGATTTTATGATAATTGTTGCGCGGTCTGTAAACATAGCCACCTCCGCTTAATAATAGAATGTGCCGCCGGCACATTCCTGTACGATAAGAAAAGACCCGGCCTCTCAGTCGGGTCTCACCATTATTCGTTTACCGGATATACAGAAGCCTGTTTTCTGTCTCTTCCGACTCTCTCAAAACGAAGCACACCGTCCACCTTTGCGAACAATGTATCGTCTCCGCCGATCCCCACATTCACACCCGGGTGAATTCTGGTACCGCGCTGTCTGTAAAGAATATTGCCGGCCTTTACGAACTGCCCGTCCGCTCTCTTTGCGCCCAGTCTCTTGGACTCGGAGTCACGGCCGTTCTTGGTAGAACCAACTCCCTTTTTGTGAGCGAAAAACTGAAGGTTCAAATTCAACATGTCTTACACCTCCTTATACTCCAGAATAAGATATTCATTCCCATAATTGTTTTGTATGTCCTGCAAGCCCAGAAACATCGTGTCCAGAAGAAGCTCTGTGTCGTGATCCGGCTCCTCCTTCAGCTTAACGGCAATCAGCCCCGACTCATCCTCCGTCTCCAGATCAAATTCGGATGCGGTGAACGCTTCAATGGCATTGATTGTGTTGATGACCAGCACCGAGACCGCCGCACAGACGATATCTTTGCCGGACTGTGCGTAACCGGAATGCCCAATGCATCGAAACCCGGCCACCTTCCCGTGTTTCCGGTAAACCGTAATCGTGATCATACAAGAATCTTGTCAATCTTGACCTGAGTGAACGCCTGTCTGTGGCCGTTCTTCTTGTGATAACCGGTTTTTCTCTTGTACTTGTAGACGATTACCTTCTTCGCCCTGCCCTCTTTCACGACAGAAGCCTCAACAGTCGCTCCGGCAACGGTCGGATTTCCAACCTTCATGTCGTCTCCGGACACTGCCAACACCTGATCGAACGTAACCTTCTCACCGGCATCTACACCCAGCTTTTCAATGGTAATGATATCGCCCTCGGATACTTTGTACTGCTTACCACCAGTTGCTATCACTGCGTACATATGGCACCTCCTATTATCATTACTCGCCAGTTGCGGTATATGTAGTACTTACATATTTGAAACCTCACTGTGCGGCATACTTGGACATTGTAGCATAAGAAAAAGCATTCGTCAACGGGTATGACCAAAAAAATTGAATCGTAACTGCGCTGCTACATCCCTGCCGCAGCCCTCTCCGCCTCCATCTGCCTGTTCTTTTCTTCCTCGGCGTAATACTGCGCCTGAGCGTACCAGAGCTTTTTGTACAGCCCGTCCGTCTCAACCAGGCGGTCGTGGCTGCCGTTTTGCACGATCCGGCCGTCGGCAAAGACCAGTATCTCCTGGCAGAAACGGCAGCTCGAGAGGCGGTGGCTGATGTATACCGCAGTGCGGTCGCCGACGATCTCATCAAATTTCTGATAGATATCCGCCTCGGCGATTGGGTCCAGCGCCGCCGTAGGCTCGTCGAGAATGATGAAGGGCGCATTTTTGTAAAGCGCACGCGCGATCGCGATCTTCTGCTCCTCGCCGCCCGAGACAAGGATGCCGTCCTCGTCGAAGCCCTTGTAGAGCCAGGTGTCAAGGCCGTCGGGAAGCTCCCGGAGCCGCTCGCCAAAGCCGGCATCCTCAAGGCACTTTGCAGCCTTTTCCCGGTCGTACTCATCGCAGCCCGCAACATTCTCCCCCAGGCGCTGCGAGATCAGCCTAAAGTCCTGGAAGACCACCGAGAACACGCCGATATAGTCGTCGTAGTTGTATTTTCTGATGTCAACGCCGTTTAGCAGGATCTCGCCCTCCTGCGGGTCGTAGAGACGGCAGAGCAGCTTGATGAACGTGGACTTGCCGCTGCCGTTTTCGCCCACCACCGCAAGCTTCGTCCCTATTTTGAACTTCACCGAAACATCTTTGAGCACCCATCGGTCGGTGTTGGGATACTTGAAGCTGACATGCTTGAACTCCACATCATAGTTGCGGTCGGAGCGCTTCTCTGTGGTGAGGGAACCCTGATACATGCTGTTTGGAATGTCAAGGAGCTCAAAGGTGTCCTTTAAAAATTTTGCGTTGGTGCGGAGGCCAAACAGGCTGTCGAGGAAATTTCTGATGGAGTCCGAAAATCTGCTCAGCGCGCCGATATACTGCGTCACCTGGCCGATGCCAAAGGCACCCGCCCACGCTTTGAGGCAGACAAAGACATAGATTCCCGCCCTGAGCACACTGTTTAAAAGCGATCTCAGAACACTCAAAAATCCCATCTTTCCCCAATAGAGCCTGTCAAAGACGCCGCCTGTAAACCATGCTCCTTCTTTCATGGCATAGTACTCGGATATGCGCTCCTGATGGTACATCCTGATGTCCACCTGGCTGTGCTCGTCACTGTTTAAATACCCGAAATGTCCGAAAATACGGTTGCCCAGGCGGGCTTTTTCGGCAAATCCTGCCCGAATGTTTTCCGTTTTTCCGCCGATGACTGGCGACACCCACACCACAAACCCCATCAGAGCCGCTATCAAAAGCACAAACAGCGGATGGTTGAGTATTGTGAAATTGCCCGCGCTGTCCGGAACCTTTGCGAGGAACAGCCCAATGGTCAGCGCAACCGCGCCGATGATGCCGAACAGGCTGTTTACCATGTTCTCAAACCTCCACGAGATGGAGTCCAATCCCCAGCCGCCCCAATTTCTGTTCTGTGCAATCTGGTCACTCAGGTCGCGAACCTTTTGATCCTCGACATCGCAGTAGTCCATCGACATAAATTTCTCGTCCTCAATGCGGGTCAAGCTCTGCCAAAATGTGGCGGATTTCGCAGCATAGAAGTGGTACATGAGGCTTCCGAGTATAAAGAATGCCGCTGTCGAAATGACTGCCGCCAGCGCCCAGCCGAGGAGCACATTCCAGCGTCGGAGGGTGGTCAGCTCGGTGATCAGCCGCGCAGAGATATAGATCCCGACATAGGGGCCGACCGCGTCAGAGATCGCATGGATGACGGAATACGGAAACATCATCCTGTTTTTTGAATTGAGAAGCCGGATGGCGCGGACGTTGAGCCTCCACGCCTCGCGCCAGGACATCTTGTCAGTTTTCTTCGCCATCAAAATCCCTCCCCTCTCTGTAGTAACGGCTCTGCACCTCAAAGAGGTGCGCGTATTCGCCGCCGCGCTCAATCAACTGGTCGTGTGTGCCCTCCTCGGCAATCCTGCCGTCCGCGAGATACAGAACGCGGTCACAGAAGCGCGTGGACGCAAGTCTGTGGGAGATAAACACCGAGGTCTTGCCCTGTGTCATATCGTTGTACCTGTGATACATGTCGCTCTCAGCCAGCGGGTCGAGGGCCGCAGTCGGCTCGTCCAGCATTAAGATCGCGCCGTTTTTGTATAGTGCGCGGGCGAGCATCAGCCTCTGGGTCTGTCCTCCCGAGAGCATGACGCCGTCCAGATACACGCTCCGCCCAAGGTGGGTCTCAAGGCCGTTCGGCAGCTCCGATACCGTCTTGGTCAGCCCTGCGAGCTCTACACACTCCCTGACGCGCTCCATGTCAATGTGCTCGGCAGTCTGCGCGACGGTTTCTGCGACGGTGACATCCAACAGATTGAAGGTCTGGAACACCGCCGAGAACAGCGCGTAATACTTTTCGCGGTCGAACTCGCGGATATCCCTGCCGCCTAGCAGTATGCGTCCCTCGTCGGGATCTATCAAGCCGCAGATGAGCTTGACGAGCGTGGTCTTGCCCGCGCCGTTGAGGCCGACAATCGCAACCTTCTCGCCCCTTTTGATGGTGAGGCTTATGTTGTCGATGATCTTTTTCTCCGAGTTTGGATAGGTGTAGCTGACATGCTCAAGCGTTATCTCATAGGTAAAGTCCTCCGGGACGGGGGCGCCAGCCTCAAATTTGAACGGCTCGTCGATATTTATGTACTCCAGCAGGCTTGAAAGGTCAAGACACTTGTTGCGAAGGTCGAGAACCGTGTTCAGTATTCCGCTGAACTGGCCGTTGAAGGAGCCGATCGCCGAGAAATAGAGAAGGAATGTCGCGGCGGAGAGGTCCTGATCGACGCACATCTTTAAGAGTATAAGATACGCAAGCCCCCCGCGGAGAATCTCAAGGATCGCGCTCACAAGCATTCCCCAGAGATAAAATCTGTGCTCCTTTGCGGCATAGGCCATCCTCGCCCCGTAGACACGGTCGGTGATGCGGTTGATCCAGCTGCGAAGGCCGTAGAGACGGATGTCCTTTGCAATGGACAGATCCTTTGCGAGCCCCTTGGTATACCATAGCCTCCGATCGAGGCGGGAGAGCTCGTCGCGGTGGCGGTAGTTATACTTATTGAGCCAGGAATTGAACACAAAGTTGATGCAGCTTGCGGCTATCGTCACAATGAGCACTGCCGGGTGGATGTTCGTGAGCATAAGAAGGAAGAACACGAACATTGCAGCCTGCGAGATGAGTGTCTGCAGAGTCCCCCAGGTCCCCTCGGCAGCGGCGTTGTTGCCGTTGCAGCAATTTGAGGCGCGCTCGTAGAGCTTCTGCACTTTTGGGTCAAGCACATGCGGGTAGGATGTGGTGCCGAGTTTTCTTTGCAGATCCCGGAGGATGTAAGAGCGGAGCGTGATCATCGGACACTGCTTGATGCCCCCTCCCCAAACGCCGACATAGGTGGTCAGCGCATCCAAAAGCGCCGTCGCGATGACAAAAAACAGCACGGTTCCCAGGAGCCTTCCGAAGGTGTCCCCGCGCTCGATGGAGCCGAGGATCGTCGGAGACATATAGAACCCGACGATCGAGCTTGCGATCACCAGCGCTGACGCGATCAGAAGATACACAAGCACTCTGCGCTGATGCTGCCACGCCTTTGCGAAAAGATAGCCTACGCACTGCGGAATGCTGTACTTTGGCTTCTCTTCCTCTTTCTTTTTTCTCTTTTCTTCCTTATCCAAGGCTGTCACTCCTTTTCTGTTGCGTATTATGTTCAAGTTATGTACTCACGGCAGATTTCATCTGTCGTAAGTACCGCGCCAGCCGCAGCCGCGAAGCGGCATACTTCCTTATGCGGCTGTGTGCATCTTGTTATACTCACGGCCGATGTAATCGGCCGTGAGTATAATTCACAGCCACTGCACATATGATGCGCAAAAGCCCCGGAAAAGCTGTCTGCGGATTTTCCTGTGGCTGTGAATTGTAGAGAGCATACCACAAAAAGTCCCCGATGTATGATTTCGGGGACGAAATACCCTCTGCGGAGGACGAATTGTAATTGTTATATTCACGGCAGGTATCATCTGTCGGGAATATCCGGTTCGGGGAGCAGGATTTCGGTGGTGAAAACACCGTCCTCGCTGTTTCGGCTGAGGTAGCCCGAGAGCTTTTTCACAATGGCATCGATTCTTCCGAGACCAAGGCCGTGCTCTCCGCCCTTGGTGCTCAAGTAACTGCCGCCGATTTTGCGGAGCTTTTTGCCCGATGTAAAGTTCATAAAGGAGATGTAAAGATGCGTGTCCTTTGTGTCCATATACACGCGGATTACGCGCTTGTCCTCCGGCAGGCCGACACTCGCCTCAATGGCATTGTCAAACAGGTTTCCGATGATGGAACACAGGTCAAGCTCGGAAAACTTTAAAAGCACGGGAATGTTTGCATCGGCGATGACTTTTATTCCCTTGTCCCTTGCGAGGGATATCTTCGAATTCAAGATCGCGTCGGTCATGGGGTTTCCCGTCTTGATGACGGTATCGACGGTGCGGAGATCTTGATCCAGATCGTCAAGGTAGCTCTTGATCGCCTCGAGGTCGCCGTTTTGGGCGTAGCTCTTCATCGTCTGGATATGATTGCGGTAGTCGTGCCGCCAGCCGCGCATCTTGCGGTACATTGTCTCCACCTCAGCATAGTGCGTCTTGATCAGCTCCTGCTGATACGCAGCGATCTTGCGGCTGGTTCTTTTTGAAAGTGTCATATTTTTTCCTCACTTGCCTGCGCCATGTGTTACCTGTGCTGAACAATTGCCCTCACTTCATGTTTATGATTGCGCGGTTTACGGTTTCGTATGCGCCCCTTGGGAGCGGCACAGTCTCACCGCTCCGCAGGTGGACCTCGGTCTTAGTGACCCTGCGAATGAAGCCCAGATTTACGACATACGACCGCCCAATGCGCAGAAACCGCTCGTCGAGGCTGCCTACCAGCTCCGTCAGCGGCATTTTCGCGGTGTAGTCCGCCTGTGCGTGTACGGTCACATAGTTTCGGAGCACCTCGGCATAGCGGATCTCGTAGATCGGTATGCGCACAGTCTCGTCGGTTGTCTTGATGGTGACGACGCGAGCCTCTGTCTTCAAGCGCTCACAGGCGCGGTCCATCGTCTGAAACAGCTTGCACTCATCCACAGGCTTCAAGAGATAGTGGAGCGCCGCTACCTCGTACCCTTCCGATATGTAGTCAGAATAGGCGGTTATGAAAATAATCTGTATAATTTTATTCTCAGAGCGAAGCTGTTTTGCAAGCTCTACTCCGCTCATGCCGTCCATCTCAACATCGAGAAGGAGGATGTCATACGCTTTTTCTGCGGAGTATGCAAACAAAAAGCTCTCAGCGGAGGTAAACCTTTCCAGCTCTGTGGTGTGACCGCGCAGGCCGGACCACTTTGATGCCAGCGCAGACAAGACTTCATGTGAGGCTGGCTCGTCGTCGATGATTGCTATGCGGAAGTTCATTTTTCGCAATTTCTCCTTGCTTATTTTATGCTTCTGATCACTTAAGCGGTTTGCTTAACTCGTATAATTCGTCTGGACAAATATCCTGTCCACTCTCCCAAACTACTGTATAACCATCCGTTTTCACAGAGCAAAAATAAGCAAAGTCTGCAAGTTGACTGTACCAAGTTCCTTTGATATATGGCTTAACATCAAACTCTTTTATTTCATGGTTATCAAATTCTAATTCCAACATGTAATTTTCTTTTGGTTTTACCCTGATCACTGTCGGCCTTAACATAACTTTTCTCTCCCA
>JAFLRQ010000046.1 GCA_022511395.1 Agathobacter sp.
TTGCGGCGGCGCTGTATGAGCTGCTGGATGAGAAAAAGAAAGCGGAATTTATCGGGCAGATGAACGCAATGTTTGGCCCGGATATTGAGATTTGCGCCCTGAAAAAACAGATGGCCGGAGTGTCCGGCACGCACATGCAGGTGCGGATTTTCGGGCATGAGGAGCTCGAGCAGTTGGAGCACGCGCACGGCCCAGAGCACACGCACCACAATGATCACGAACACAGTTCAGAGCATACGCACCACAATGATCATATACATGGCTCAGAGCATACGCACCAAGCGGATCATGCACAACACTCAGATCACGAACACCATAATGATCACGAGCACCACTCCTATGCCTCCATCATGGAACAGATTGAAAAGCTTCCTCTGGCGCCGGAGGTTCGGGGGCATGTCCGCGAAATTTACCGCCTGATCGGCGAGGCCGAGTCGAAGGTACACCAGACTGCCATCGAGCAGATCCATTTTCATGAGGTGGGCACTCTGGACGCGCTGGCGGATGTGACTGCTGTCTGTCTTCTTGTGTCTTTCCTTGCGCCGGAGCAGATCATGGTCTCTCCGATCCACGTGGGAAACGGCACGGTGCGCTGCGCCCACGGCGTCCTTCCGGTGCCTGCCCCCGCCACGGCTGAGCTTCTTGCGGGAATCCCCTTCTACACCGGAAGTGTGGACACGGAGCTCTGCACCCCCACAGGGGCTGCGATCCTTAAGCATTTTGCCGACGGTTTCGGACCTATGCCGGCTATGACACTGAAGGGAACCGGGTACGGATTGGGAACCAAGGAGCTGCCGATGCTGAACGCGGTGCGGGCCTTCCTCGGAGAAACAGGCCAAGCTGCCGCCGGAAGCGACGGCGACCGGATTCTGGACATCTCCTGCAATCTGGACGACATGACCGGAGAGGCGCTGGGCTACGCCATGGAGCAGCTTTTGTCCGCGGGAGCGCTGGATGTCTTCTATGTGCCGATCCAGATGAAAAAGAACCGCCCCGGCATTCTGCTCCACTGCTTCTGCGAGCCAGAGAGACAGGAGGATTTTATCCGTCTGATTCTAAGGCACACAACGACGCGTGGCGTCCGCTACCAGCTTTTTGACCGAAAAAAACTGACCTCCCGCTTTGAGACCGAGGAGAGCGCCTACGGTCCCGTTGCCAGAAAGATCAGCGAGGGCTATGGAATTGCCAAAGCCAAATATGAATATGAGGATCTGAAACGAATTGCCGAGGAACAGGGGCTCTCTCTGCAGGAGCTGACAGAGCGCCTTACGACGCGCGGCGGCTCACCTCGAGCCTGACCAGCCCCGTATTGCTGCGATACTGCTCCATAATGGCATTCCACAGCAGATGCACATCGTACACAAGCATCTGTTCAGCCTCTACCGCGTAAGGAGCCAGCGTGTCCAGACTGAAAAAGCGGTTGCCGAGCGGGGGAAGGAAAATCAGGTTGTTGGTTTTTTGTTTTTCCCCGCAGGTATGGATGTTCTCATAGGTAATCATCAGAAACTCCTGATTATTCTGCACACAGTGGTAGGACACAAAGCACTCGTCCACAACCCACGTTTCGCCATCCACCGTCTTCGTCGGCTTCTGGGAAATGTCGTTGTACTCCGTGGTCTGGCAAAGGATGTCCCATGCCAGCTCTCCCGCCTGCGTCGCCTTGACCAGATCATTTAAAGTTTTCAATAACTCCTGCTCTTTTTTCATTCCTTCGCTCTTATCCTTGTCCAATTAAAATTTTCGCAGCGCGTCGCTGCCGTCATCCACGGTGTTCTCAATGCGCTTAATCTGCACATAATAGGAAACATCCTCATTGACCTTCACCTCACAGCGGTCCCCCACCTTATGGCCAAAGATCGCCTTTCCCAGCGGGGATTCCCGGCTGATCAGATTCTTTAAGGAGTTGCTGCGGACTGTGGTAACAACTTTGTAGGTCTCCGTCTCGCCCTCCTCCTCAAAGTACACTTCCACCGTGTTGTTCATCCCCACCTCATCCTCGGGGGACTCCTCCGATATGATTTTCGCCGTCCGCACCATCTTTTCCAGATAGCGGATGCGGCTCTCGTTTTCGTTCTTAAACTGCTTGGCGGCCTTGTACTCAAAGTTCTCGCTCAGATCTCCAAAGGCGCGCGCTGTCTTGACATCCTCGAGGGCCTGCTTGCGCACCACCAGCTTGCGGTGCTCAATCTCCGCCTCCATCTTCTCAATATCTTTTTGGGTCAGTTCATCATACATTTGTTTCTTTTCCTCCCGCTATCCGATCCAGCCCAGCAGGCCGCATACAAGCACAAGCGCCCCCAGTCCGATCCGATACCAGCCGAACACCTTAAAGTTATGTTTTTTGATATAATCCATCAGAAACTGGATCACGAAAAGGGACACCCCAAAGGCGACCAGCATTCCGATGATCAGGATCAAGCCCTCCTCCACCGTGAAGGAGAAGCCGAATTTGACCAGCTTCAACAGGCTTGCGCCGAACATGACCGGGATTGCCAGAAAGAAGGTATACTCCGCGGCAATGGTTCGAGAAACACCGATAATCAGCGCTCCCACAATGGTTGCTCCCGAGCGTGAGGTTCCGGGAAATACAGCGGCAATCACCTGGAAAATTCCGATCAGCAATGCCGTGTTGTAGCCGATCTGCGTCAGGCTGGTGATCTTTGCCGGCTTTCCCTGACGCTGATTTTCGACGAAGATAAAGGCAGCTCCAAACAGGATCAGCATAATCGTCACAGTCAGGTAGTTGTAAAACAAGCGCTCAAACAGCTCGTCAAACAGGATGCCGATGACGGCTGCTGGCACACAGGATACCAGAATGTGAAGCCAGAGGGAAAAAATGTCTTTTTTCACCCATGCCCCAATCCCGCTTTGCGCCAGAGGCTGCGCGTTATTCTTTTTCCCAAAGGGCCAGATCCGGTTCCAGAACAGCACGACCACCGCAAGGATCGCTCCGAGTTGGATGACCACCTCAAACATGCTGTAAAACTCCTCGCTGACATCCAGCGTCACAATCTCGTTTAAGAGGATCATGTGTCCGGTGCTGCTGATGGGGAGCCACTCGGTGATTCCCTCCACAACTCCAAAGAGGATTGTTTTCAATACTTCAATCAAAAAAGGCGGCATGGCATTTCTCCTTTAAAATACAGGAATCTTTCTCATACTATTTATTATGATAATAATGTGTAGATAATACCGACGGATTGCTTCATTGCTTATGGTAAGGAGGGACCCACGTAGTGGGAGGATTCCTTATCATCATAAGCAATTCCCGCAATCCTGCAAACATTCGGAATCCGCTAATTTGCTTCGCAAATTGCTACTTCCTCATGTTTGGGCGGGTCACTAATGCCAGCCCTTGCTTTCGTGCAAGCACGAGCAAGGGTTGACATTGTGACCCTGGTATTATCATATGCACACTCCGCCCGGGTCGAGGATCAGCGCTATGCTGCCGTCGCCGAGCTGGGTACAGCCGGAGAGCCCTTTTACCTTCTTGATATAAGGGGGAATCGGCTTGACCACAATCTCCTGCTTGTCCCCGAGGGAATCCACAAACAGGCAGACCTGCCGGTTTTCCACCTCGATAATGACCATCATGCCCTCTTCCGTCTCGCGCGTGTACTCCGAGAGCTTGTACCACTCGCCAAGGCGTCTCACAGGGTAACACTCACCGCGGATCATCAGGCTCTCAACGCCGCTTGGGTCATGGATAATCATATCGTCGGTCACGCGGATGAACTCCTTGACCACGCCGGCCTCAATGACGAAATTCTGCCGGCCAACCTGCAGAACAATGCCGTCAATGATCGCAAGGGTCAGCGGAATCTTCAGGATCATGGTGCTGCCCGCCCCGGGAACACTCTCGATATCAAGCGCGCCGCCAATCTCCTGCAGGTTGGATACCACCACGTCCATTCCCACGCCGCGGCCGCTGTACTCGGTCACTTTCTCGTTGGTCGAAAATCCCGGCAGCGTGATGAACTGGTAAACCTCCTTGTCCGAGTAAGACGAATCCGGTCTCGTCGGATCCAAAATGCCGTTCTTTCTCGCCTTGGCCAGAATCTTTTCGCGGTCTAAGCCTCCGCCATTGTCTGTCACGCTGATCCACACCTTGCCGGACTCGGTCTTTGCGGACAGCGTAACCCTGCCGCGCTCGCTCTTGCCTGCGGCGATGCGCTCCTCCTTGCTCTCAATCCCGTGATCGACGGAATTGCGGACCAGATGCATCAGCGGATCGGAGATATGCTCAATAATATTTTTGTCCACCTCCGTAGTATCCCCAACCATTTCAAAATCAATGTCCTTGCCCAGTTTTCTGGACACATCAAAGACAATGCGGTTCATCTTCTGGAAGGTATTGGTCAGCGGCACCATGCGCATGGACATAATGACATTCTGCAGATCCGTGGAGATCTTGCTCATCTCGGCCGCCGCCTTGTTAAAATTGTCCAGCTTGAGGCCCGGAACCTTGAGATCCGGATTCTGCAGCACCACCGACTCAGAGATGACCAGCTCGCCGATCAGATCCATCAGCATGTCCATCTTGTTGATATCCACGCTGATGAAGGCGGCCTTTTCGTTCTTCTTCGGCTTATCCTTTGCAAGCTTCTTTGCCTCTCCCCCGGGAGCCTTGGACTCTATGACGAAATCGCCGGGCGCCGGGGCCTTTGTCTTCGGCGGCTCCGCCGCCTGCTCAGTCTTTTTTTCGATCCTCTCCTCGATTTCCTCGACACTGGAATCCAGATCAATCTGAACCCCGCCTGCGGCTTCTTCAAAGCCTTTGCGGAAATCCTTTGCGCTGCACTCACTGATTTCTACCGTTTTGATATCGTAGCTCGGGCGGATGAGCTCCCGCAGCTCTTCCTCGGTGCTCTGCGTCTGCAGCAGGATTTGAAAGCCCTCCTCAATCACAACATCTGCGCTCTCCTCGCTCGTGGCGATATCGTCCGGAGAGTACTTTATGTTCTCCGACACTTCCTTTAACAGGTAGACAACCTGGTAGGCGTGGACGTTCGCAAGCTGGATCTCGGGGTAGTACTCGATGTTAATCCGGAAATAGCGGCTGCCGAGACCTGCCGTTGCCGGAGCGACATAGTACTGCTGAGTCTCTGACTTTGGCACCTCTTTTTTCTTCTCCGCCGCCTTTTCACTGTCAGGGGCAGGCGGCTCCTCACCCTTGATTTTGTACAGGAACTGATCCAGCTCCTCCAAAAGTGCGGAGGAATCTCCGTCGGGTGCATCGCCGGACTGGATCTTGTCAAGCTCCCCGCTGATAAAGTCGGCTACATCCAGCACGTGGGCCACCAGCTCCAAGTGCGGTACATCGGTAGGATGCGACTCGCGCAGAAAAAAGAAAACATCCTCCAGTTTATGTGCAATTTTCGTGATGTCATCGAACATCATGATTGCAGACGAGCCCTTGATGGTGTGCATCGTGCGAAAAATTTCGTTGATGCTGTCCTCGTCAAAGCAGTCCGCATCCTTCTGATCAAGAACGATCTCCTGCAAATTTTCCAAAAGCTGGCCGTTTTCAAAAAGGTACATGCTCAGCATGTCATCGGTATTGAAATCTTCTGCCATGTCGTCCTCCTTTCCTTCGTGGTCTGTGTCGCATGCATGCTCAATCTATCATTTCCAGCTTTTTGAGCGCCTGCTCAAATTTGACCTGGTCAATCGGCTTGCCGGAATACACCGTGCACCCCAGATCAAATGCCATCTTTACGTTTTTCTCCTCATTCAGGGCAGTCGCCATAATGATCTTCGCCTGTCTCTCCTCCGGCACATTGTGCGCTTTCTCCAGATTCCGAATTTCGACCAGAGCCTGATATCCGTCCATCACAGGCATCATGATGTCCAGACATACCAGGTCGTAAGGATCGTCGTCCTCAAGCGCCATCATATAAGCGTCCACCGCCTCCATGCCATCGACGGTCACATCGCACTCCCCGTACTTGGACAGAAATTTGGACATGAATTTTCTTGTGACAAAATCATCCTCTGCCAATAATATTTTCATAAAGGCTCCTCCATCTTCTACATCTGGCCCAACAGGCTGTAAGTTCTCTTTGCGATCTCTGTCACCTTTTCCTGATACTGAACCGCGCCCAGCTCATAGGCAACCTTCGGCATACCGTAAACGACGCAGGTGGACGGATCCTGCCCGATGGTCGGCGATCCGGCCTTGCGCATCATGAGCAGCCCCTTTGCGCCGTCTCCTCCCATTCCGGTCAGGATAATGCCAAGCGCATATTTTCCCGCAACCTCCGCCACAGAGCTAAAGAGCACATCCACAGAGGGACAATGGCCGTTCACCTTCGGGCCCTCTCTGCACTCAACCTGATACTGTTCTCCAACCCTGACCAGACGCATCTGCCGGTTTCCGCCGGGGGCAATCAGGACATGCCCCTGCTTCACCACATCTCCGGTCTCCGCCTCTTTGACATGGACACGGCACTCTCTGTCAAGCCGCTCCGCGTACATCTTCGTAAATCCGGGCGGCATGTGCTGCACAATCACCACTCCGGGGACGTCCGGGGTGAACTCCTTGAGGACGGTGGCAATTGCCTCTGTCCCTCCGGTGGATGCTCCGATGGCCACAAGCAGCCGCTTGTCGATGGATTTGCCCTTCAGGGTATCAATGGCATCCGGTTTTGGCACGAGCTTTTTCCTCCCTCCGTTGATCTGCGCAGCCGCCGCAATCCGCACCTTTGCGGGAAGCTCAGAATTCAAAAAATTATTCAGCTGATTCTGATCTGTCCCCTGCGGTTTTGCGGCAAAGTCCACGGCTCCGGCGCTCAGCGCGTCAAATACCAGATCGCTCAGTGCGGAAATCACAACCGTGGGGATGGGATACTGCGGCATCAGCTTGCGCAGGAATTCAATTCCGTTCATGCGCGGCAGCTCCACGTCGAGCGTCATGACGTCCGGCTTGTAAGTGAGGATTGCATCCCTTGCCTGATACGGGTCTCCCGCCGCCGCAACCACCTTGATTCCCTCGGCTTTGCTCAGGCTTGATACCAATAGTTTTCGAAATAGCATTGAATCGTCAACAACAAGAACTTTAATCGGGTTCATCAAACCAATTCCTTCCTTCAGTGCAGCTGGTGCGCAATTTTTTTACAGATATCAAACAATGTCTCGTTAAACTTTACCCCGGCTTCCCCCTGCATGACTAAAAGCGCCTCTCCCTTTGTGTAGGTCCGGTGGGACTCGCTCTGACCGGTCAATGCGCAGAACTCGCTCATCACCGAAACAATCTGTGCGGAGAGCGGGATTTCATCCCCGGAAATCCCACAGGGATAGCCGGTTCCGTCCCAATTTTCATGGTGGAAATTTGCAATATCGATGGCCATCTGTATATAATCGTTGTAATCGCCCGCCATAATATCTTTTAAGATATCCGCGCCGGCTGTGGTGTGTGTCTCAAACAGCATCTGCTCAATCGGATTGAGCCTGCCCTTCTTGGAGAGAATCACATCGGGGATCGCCATGTTCCCGAGGTCGCACAGCGGAGCCACAATCGCAATGGTCTCTACAAAACTGTCCGACACC
This sequence comes from Agathobacter sp., assembly GCA_022511395.1. Lineage (GTDB taxonomy): Bacteria > Bacillota > Clostridia > Lachnospirales > Lachnospiraceae > Roseburia. Next base: position 7,549 of record JAFLRQ010000046.1, read on the forward strand.
TGGCTCTCGTACTTCGGGGAGAGCTGCAGGGCCCGTGAGAAAATCTTGCAGTTGTAGCAGAGGCGCTCCATATAGGCTTCCTCGTAGTGCACATTCTGTCTGGCAACGCGAACCAGCGCATGGAGCACACGCTTTTTCTCCTCCTCCATCTGGGCGAGCTGCTCGTTGACCGAGACCTGCAGGCGGCGGTTGGTCTCCGCAAGCTGCTGTACGGTATTGGACAGCTTCAGATGCGTTCCCACCCGGGCACGCACCACCTCTGGAATAAACGGCTTTATGATATAGTCCTCACAGCCCAGATCAAAGCCTGTGGTGATATTCTTGGGTTCATCGTAAGCCGAGATAAAAATAATCGGGATATCCCGGTACTCCGGGGTTTCCTTTAAAATCCTGCACAGCTCATAGCCGTCCATCTGAGGCATGGAGACATCCAGCAGGATGAGCTGCGGCCTGCACTGGCGGACAAGTTCAAGCGCCTGGGCGCCGTTCTCCGCAAGAATCGGCTGCAGGTCCATGCTCACGATTATATTTTCCAATATCGTTCGGTTGACTTCCACATCGTCTACGATGAGGATATTCGCCTTGTTTTTTTTGTCCATACAAACCTTACCTGTCTGATAATAACTCCATAAGCGCCTGATGGGAGCTGATTGTTTTTTCGTAATCTCCCTTTTGGACGGACATCTTGAGCCTCAGTGCCGCAGAGCGAATCTCCTGCGGCGCATTGCCTGTCAGCAGCCGCACCGTTTCCATGAAGGTCTCCGCCTTCTCCCAATTGTCCATCTCCACTGCAAGCACCAGCTTCGACATCATATCCTCAAGCTTGGCGCAGTTTTCTTTCGTGCCGAACTGAGAGAGCTGCTCCTGCGCCTCGTCCGCAAAAGCGGTGCGGCGGCTGTCATTGGGGCTATCCACATGCTGGAAATCGGCTTCCGCTTCATCCTCCGGCACATCGACCCAGATGGAAAAGGTAAAGCTTGTTCCCTTGTTCTTCTCGCTCTCCACGTTGATTGCACCGTCCATCAGGGTCACCAGCTGCCTGCTGATATTTAAGCCGAGTCCCGTCCCCCCGTACTTGCGCGACACCGAGGCATCCACCTGCGAAAAGCTCTTGAACAGCTTATCCATATCCGCCTTGTCAATGCCGATGCCGGTATCATTGACAATGAAGAACAATTCCAGCCGGTTCTGCCGGTGCGCCGTCATGAGCACCTCAAGGGAAATCTTGCCGACATGCGTGAACTTGCAGGCATTGGACAGCAGATTGTTCAAAATCTGCACGATCCGCAGCTCATCCCCGATGATCCGCTCCGGGATTTCGGGTGAAACCGTCACAAAGAACTGCAATCCCTTCTCGACAATCTTTGGCGTATGGGTCGCCTTCACGTAATCAATCATGCGGCGAAACCTGAATTTCCGGCTTTCCAGCGTGAATTTTCCGGCCTCCAGCTTGGAAAAATCGAGAATGTTGTTGATAAGGCTGTTCATGTCATTGCAGCCGCGCTCGATCAGCTCTAAGAGCTCATGCGGATGGGGCTCCTTCACTTCCTCCAGAAGAATCCGGGTGTTGCCCAAAATTCCGTTCACCGGAGTGCGCAGCTCGTGCGTCACATTCGCCACAAACTCCGACTTGATCTTTGCGGCTCCCTCCGCTTCCTGCCGGGCCTGATGGATCTTGCGCTCCAAAAATAAGTCGCTGGATACATCGAAGGCAAGGCAGACATACTCATGCATCGGAAGTCCGCTGTACAGATACCGGAGCTTCACGTAAAAACAGGTCTTATTTTTGCGGTAGATGGACACCGGCTCCGCGATGTCACCAAAGGGAAGCCCGGTGTGAAAGCCCTCCGTTGTCTGCTCAAACACGCTGGGAAACAACTCGCTGATATGAAGCCCCAGTAACCCGTCCGGGTACTGAAGCGCCTGCCGTGCAGAAAAATTGGCGTGTGTGACCAGACCTCGTGAGTCAAAGGAGATGCTCATTTCCCTTGTATGCTGTTCAAAAAAGTCAAGTATCTGCGAATCCATTCGACCCCTCTCTCAATAATCCCTAAGAAGGTCATGCCGTATTGCGGCATGACCTTACCTGCTTTACCGAAATCCGCTCGAATTTCTTACGCTTCACTAATATTTGCCAAATTCCCCGTCAAGGGAAATGATCTGCTCGCTGCGCTTTCCGCCGGAAGGACGGCGGAGTCTTGAGTCATAGTCGGCCAGAGCATCGTCATCGCCTGCGGCCGTCAGCTTAAAGTGTGCAACCAGTGCTCGCAGGTTTGCCGCCTGAGTGGACAGCTCCGCGCTGGATGCCGCGCACTGCTGGCTGGTTACCGAGTTCGTCTGAACCACCTGGGACACCTGGGAGATCGCCTGATCTACCTGCGATACTTCGGTGGCCTGCTCGGTGGAGGAGGATGAGATCGCGCCGATCAGCTGCACAATATCGTCGATGGAGCGTACAATCTCATCCAATGACTTGGCAGTGGACTCGGCAATCTGGGTGCCGTTGTTGACCTTGCGGATGGTGTCCTCGATAATCTGTGCCGTCTCGCTGGCCGCAGACGCGCTCTTTGCCGCCAGATTGCGGACTTCCTCCGCCACAACTGCGAAGCCCTTCCCGTGCACGCCTGCTCTTGCAGCCTCCACCGCCGCGTTCAGCGCGAGGATGTTGGTCTGGAATGCAATGCTGTCAATGGTCTTTAAAATATTGGAAATCGTCTCGGAGGACTCGTTGATATCGTTCATCGCTCCGATCAGCGCCTTCATCTGGCTGTTGCCGGATTCCGCCATATTTTTTACGCCCTGAACGCGGGCATTTGCGTCATTTGCCTGGCTTGCGTTCTGCTTGGTGCGCTGCGCAATCTCATTCATGGAGGCGGTAACCTGCTCGAGGGCACTCGCCTGCTCCGTCGCTCCCTGTGCCAGAGCCTGGCTTGCGGCCGCTACCTCGTCGGCACCTACCGTCACCTGCATGGTGGAGTCCTTCACATTGCTCAGAATGCTGTCGTTGTCCCTCACAAGCTGGTTCAGCGCATTGCCGAGAAGGTCGTCCTCGCTTCTCACCTTCACATCAACCGTCAGGTTTCCGTCCGCAATCTCCGTCGCAATCTCGGCCTGGCTGCGGATGGTCGCCGCCATCTCAAGGAAATCGTCCATCAGCATGCCAAGATCGTCGTTGGAAACCTTGTTCAGCACGACATTGACATCGCCCTTCGCAAGCTTTTTGGACGCCGCGGAGAGCTGTGCCACCGGATTGGTGATGGAGCGGACCAGTGTGATGCTGTAGACCAGAACAAGAATTGCGCCGACCAGACAGATTCCGGCAATCGTGAGAATCAGGATTTTCACCTGGCTGCTGATCTCTTTGTTCCGGGTCTCGGAGATCTTTTCCATCTCGGTGACAACCGACATAATTGCAGCGTCTGCGGCGTTTGCTGCGGGAATACAGCTATTGTCCACCACATTCATCGCCTCTTCCATTTTTCCTTCGTTGATCAGAAGGCAAAGCTGATTGGTATAGTCCCTGAAATCGCTCATTGACTTGTAGGCAAGGTCATAGTTGCTGTGGATATTTCTTCCAGACTCAATATACGTTAAAACATCGTCGAATTTGTCCAGATAATCAAACGCCTTGTCAAAGGATTCATCAATCGCCTGACGGCACTCCTCCCGCTTGACAGGATCATTCTCGTACATATATACAAGGCCGCGGGTATGCACGCGAACCTCGTTGAAGGCGTTCAGCGCATTTACGATATGAATCTGCCCCTCTCCGTAGATTTGATACAGCTGTTTGCGCGAGCTGTTCACACTCGACGACAGCTGTACACCCATGAATGCGACCAGAATCAGGACAATCTCAAGAATGGCGGCAAACATCGTGAGCTTACCCTTCACTGTCATGGAACGTTTTTCTTTCTTCATTGTACTTTATCCTCCTACTCTTCTTCTTCATTCACACTTTGCAATTTTCCGGCCGGATCAGGAGTTTCATCTGAAATCAGCTTCCACGGGTCAAGCAGCAGCTTTACTCCGTACTCTTCTGTTCTGGCAATCCCGTAAACAAATTTATTGTGCTCGCTGTCCTGCTTGTCCATGAACGGCGGCGCCAGCACCTTGTCCTCATCGATTACAATGGTTTCCTCAATCCGTTCCACAATCAGTCCAACCATCATGCCCTTGAGGTTGAGAAGAATGATACAGGTTCTGTCCGTGTATTCCACCGGTTCCATGCGAAAACGCGTTCTCACGTCAATCACCGGAATAATTTTGCCGCGGACATTGATGAGCCCCTTGATGTAGGGCTCGACTTCAGGGACGGGGGTAATCGGCGGTATGACGATGATCTCATTCACATAGTCAATACTGATCCCGAAACTCTCTTTTCCCGTCTGAAATGTCATGAACATATTCTTTTGGGAGTCGTCCTCTAAGAGATCAACACCCTGTTCTTCGGTCTCCATACGCTGCCTCCTTTCCTCCTCATTCTTCCTTTCTGTAAATGGACGGCTGCACATACCGGAACTGAACTCTGTCCTTCACTAACGCTTCGGTCGTGCCGATGAAAAGGTATCCCCCCGGCTCCAGCTGTTCATAAATCCGGTTGACCAGGCGGTATTTGACATCATCCTGAAAATAAATCATCACATTCCGCAGAAAAACAATGTGGAGCTTCTGGCGGAACGGCAGCGGATCCATCAGATTAAACCTTCGAAAGATCAGCTCGTCCCTGAGCTCGTCTGTAACCTCACACTCGTCCGCGCTGATTGAGCGGAAAAAAAGCTGTTTCCACTTGTCCGGAAGCGGGGCGACGGCTTCCTTTGAGTACACTCCGCGCACCGCGCTCTCCAGCACGTCGGTGGAGATGTCCGTCGCAAGCACTCTGGTATCCCATGCGGATTTCTGCAGCCCGAAATAATCCAGAAGCGTCATCCCGATGGTGTACGGCTCCTCACCGGTGGAGGAAGCGCCGCACCAGATCCTTAAATCCTTCGTTTTTTCAAGTTTTTTTTCAAAATACGGCAGGACAACCCTCGTCATATACTCGAAATGGACCGGTTCCCGCCAGAAATAGGTGTGATTTGTAGTCAGGGCATTGACCAGCTTCTCCGCCTCATTGCCCAGCATGTTAAGCTCCACCTTATTCATGAACTCGTCAAAATTTCGAAAACCTTTGCGGAGAATATAGGATTCGAGCTGAGCCTTAATCAACGTCCGCTTGGTTCTCAGATCTATGCCGTAATGCTGCGTCACGTAGGTCACGATCCTGTTAAACTCGCTATCTGTCAACACTCTCGCACCGTCTCCCTTTCTCACATGGTAAAAGCACAAACCAACACATCTTGTAGATTCTATTCATAGTTAATACTATATGATGTATCAAGCTCTGTCAACACCATATTGATAACTTTTTATATTTTTTTAATTTCCGTGAGCCCTCCCAGCAGGATGCCAAGGTTGTCGGAATAGATCTTCGGAAACTGGTCCATGGGCAGCGGATTTGTGCCGAGTCCCGCCTCAACCGTGTAGCCGGGGCGGTCGTAATCCTGGATGAACCAGTCCTTATAGCCCGCGTAGCCGGAGGCGACAGGGGTCTCCTCCACCAGATAGCCGCTCACCTGCGCGAAATAGCGGGCAATTTTGTAGGAGTTCTCGGGTTCATAATTCAAATATTTCCAGTAGATCACCTCTCCCTGCGTGTGGTAGGCGAGGATTAGTTCAAAATTGTGGTTTACGGTAAACTCATACATTGCGCGGCTCTCGGGGGCGCTGAGGGGCGCAAGGCCCACGTAGTCTCTCGGCGCCGGGCGGTTGTAGCCCTGTGCGAATTTGATCTCCTTCGCCCGGTCCCAGCCCGCCGGAAACTGGAGGTTTAGATCCACGCCCTCAATGTTTGCCTTCCAGCCGTCGGGGAAGGGGATCCCCGGATACTGGTTCCCGATGGCCCGCGCGCGGTTGTAGTACTCCCCCTGTGTCAAGGCATTGTTCACAAGATCCACCCCGTCCGGGTTCACCATTGGCACCAGATACAGTGTACATGCACTAAAGAGCCGCCTCGGTTCGACGCCCTGCACATCCGAGCCGTCGGTGTAGGCCTGCATCATCTGCTCGGCAAACTTTAACAGGACAGGCGTGGTGATGCTCTCGTTTGCGTGAAACGAGGCGTTGTAGCACACCTGCGTCTGCCCCCTCCCCAGCTTCAGATACAGGATATCCTTTCCCATCACGCTCCTGCCGATGGTCCCCACCTCCAGATAAGGATAGGTCTCCGCAAGCTTCCTGATCACGTTTGTCATAAGCTCGTAGGTGTATTTCACATCGGTGGGCACAATTGCCGTCCGGTACTCGCCATTATCCGCCATATTCCCTGCGTCTCCCTGAACATTCTATTTTAGTTATATGAGACCACAAAAAAAAGGTGACAAAAGATCTTGCCAAACCTCCCCGGTTGTGCTAATATAATAGACGGTTCGTTGGTCAAGCGGTTAAGACGCCGCCCTCTCACGGCGGAAACACGGGTTCGATTCCCGTACGGACTGCGCAAAGGCTCCCGAGATCGGGAGCCTTATACTTTCTTTCTATTTTTCATCTATACAAAAGCTTATATAAGATCAACAAATTCTGAAATTACAAGCGATTCTAAACAAAAATAATCTGCATACGCTTTAAGAACGCTGTCTGAATAGTCTATCTTACCTGCTTCACAAAATTTTTCAATGTAATCATTACTGACATTTATACTGAAATGCTGTGATAAAGCCCCTGTCAACAGGCTTTTTTTAATTTCATATTCTGCAGTATCTGCACACATTCTGAAAAACTCATCTTCATTGAGAGACAGCACATTTGTGTAATAGTCGTCAATATTGATGCCCAGCGACTCTGCTGAATGCATATGCTCTTCAAAAACTTTTGTTGAATAGTTTTTTAAGTCATCATATGAAATTGTAAATGTGCATTTTTCTATGGCATACGAAATAAATTCATTTTTTATCGCAGTATTCTTTTCAAAATCATGCTCATCGACTTTCACATTAAAAAGATATATATATAAATCTTTTAAACCCGAAAAGTTATTCTCATTAAGGAAAGTTTGCGTGTCGCTGCCCAATATATTATACTGATATATTTCTTTCGGCTTTATGATCAATTTTTCCACATCCGAAATGTTATAGAATTCTTTCACTTTGTCACCCGCATTAAAAACATACGTTTCATTTACTGGTTTCCCTGTTAATTCCTTTTCCACAGATTCATCAAACAAGCCTGTTCCAATCATCAGCTTTGCTCTTTCATCTGTAAAAACAGAGGTTTCATCTTTTTTCAATAATTCCAACTCAAATATCAAAAAATCCCCTTGATTTATTATATCATCTTCAGACAATTCGATAGAATAAAATGATTCTAAGACTTCATCAATATTTTTTGAAATGTACGTTAAATTCCTTGTGGGAGGAGTATTTTTATAAGAAGATATTTCTTCATACTTAACAGTATCAATATGGCTGTTTTTCACATTACATTGAGATAAATAATCCATAGCTATTGAATTTTCCGACATTGTTTCTTTACTTGCAGAGCAGCCGGTAAGAGCTAACATAACTATTATAATAAAAAATGTCTTTTTCATATATGATCCCTA
>JAFLRQ010000047.1 GCA_022511395.1 Agathobacter sp.
GTCTTGACAAATCATGTCGGTCGGCTCATAATAGGGGATGCAAAAGGCAAGGGCGTCTTTGAGTGTATACTCGAAGGCGCCCTTTTTGAGGTTAAGGAGACGGAAGGATGTACATGAATTTACATGAAGAATGCGGTGTTTTTGGAATTATCAGTCCCACTGCTGCAGATGTGGCCAATATTGCGTATTACGGCTTGTATGCGCTGCAGCACAGAGGACAGGAAAGCTGCGGCATTGTGGTAAATGACGATGGTGTGTTTGCTTCGCACAAGGATTTGGGTCTGGTCAGCGAGGTATTTACCGCGGAAAATCTCTCGCGTCTGCCAAAGGGAAACATGGCGGTGGGACATGTCCGGTACGGAACCACGGGCGGCAACAGCCGCAGTAACTGTCAGCCCATTGAAGTCAATCATCAAAAGGGGAGAATGGCGCTTGCCCATAACGGGAATCTCAGCAATGCCGCCGTACTGCGCAATGAACTGGAATTATCCGGCGCAATTTTTCATACCACCAGCGATACGGAGACCATAGCATATATTGTCACGAAGGAGCGTCTGAGAACGCCTTCCATTGAAGAGGCGTTAAGTGAAGCGATGTACGTGCTTGACGGTGCGTATTCCCTTGTTCTGATGTCGCCGCAAAAGCTGATTTGTGCCAGAGATCCTTATGGATTTCGTCCGCTCTGTTACGGGCGTACACAGGACGGAATGTATGTGGCCGCCTCCGAGAGCTGTGCGCTGAAAGCAGTGGGAGCCGAGTTTGTGAGAGATTTGGAGCCGGGGGAAATTCTGGTGTTTGGCCCGGAGGGAATTGTTTCCCGAAGGGAGCATTGCGGCAGGAAGAAGAAAAGGCTCTGCATTTTTGAATATATCTATTTTGCCAGACCGGATTCTACGATTGACAAAATATCCGTTCACGAAGCCAGACTCCGGGCAGGAAGGATTCTGGCCACGGAGCATCCGGTACCGGCGGACATTGTCATGGGAGTGCCGGATTCCGGTCTGGACGCGGCTCTGGGCTTTAGTATGGAATCGGGGATTCCTTATGGGATCGGCCTGATTAAGAATAAGTATATCGGCAGAACCTTTATTTCCCCGGGGCAGAGTGAACGGCTGGATCAGGTGAAAATCAAGCTGAGTGCCATTGAAGAAAGCGTCAGAGGAAAAAGAGTGGTGCTGATTGATGACTCCATTGTGAGGGGAACTACCAGCGGCCGCATTGTAAAGCTGCTGCGGGAGGCCGGGGCCAAAGAAATCCATATGCGTATTTCCTCGCCGCCCTTTTTGCATCCCTGCTATTATGGTACGGACATTGATTCCGAGGAGAATCTGATCGCCTGTCATCACAGTGTGTCGGAGACGGCGCAGATGATAGGGGCGGACAGTCTGGGATATCTGCCGGTGTCGGAGCTTGGTGTGCTGGCCGGAGTCTGCGGATACTGCAGTGCCTGCTTTGACGGGGATTATCCCACTCCAATTCCCGCAGACACAAGAAAAGACCGGTTTGAACAGAAGCTTTCAACGAAGAAGCGGCCGTGACTTTAGATGATTTGGGGGATTGGCAGAGCTTTTGGTTGGTGATATAATAACGAAAATGTGGGATAAAACAGAAATTTAGGCGGGAGATATACAGTGGAATACAAGTATATGAGAATACAGGGGAGAGAGGATTCCTGGATCACAAAATACCCCAAAGGAATATTCAGTATTTGCTGGCGCCTGATTCAGGATGGGAAAATGAATCAGGAAGACGAGAATACGTTTCGAGGAATTGACGACTGGTTTAAGGAACATCTTCCGGAGCCGGAACCGTGCAAAAACGGAGAAAAGGTGATTACCTTTTTCAAGACGGAAACGACGGATGAAATGCAGAAAATGATTGCGCCGGCAGTGCGGCTTTTGGATAAATATGCTTATCCGTATGATGTTGTTTATACAAATTTTGTCGGAACAATTGTCTATGAAGATGAATGGCAGATTGCCGTGCGGGTTGACAATGGAGCAATGATCTAAAGGAGGGCATATCAATGGACTTTCGGCCGTGCATTGACATTCACAACGGCAGGGTCAAGCAGATTGTGGGAGGCAGCTTAAGGGACGCCGATGACGGAGCGCGGGAGAACTTTGTCTCCGAGCAGGATGCCGCGTTTTATGCGCGCCTTTACCGCAGGCAGGGGCTGAGGGAAGGACATGTCATCCTATTAAACGCCAGGGACAGCGAGTATTACGGGGAGACAAAGCAGCAGGCGCTTCTCGCTCTGCGCGAATATCCGGGCGGCCTGCAGGTCGGCGGGGGGATTACCGCGGAGAATGCGTCGGAATTTCTGGAGGCGGGAGCGTCGGCCGTCATTGTCACCTCCTATGTGTTCCGGGGGGGACAAATTCACTACGAAAATCTGCGAAAGCTGGTTTCTGAGGTCGGGCGGGAGCATCTGGTTTTGGATCTCTCGTGCAGGCGGAAAGAGCCGGGCGGGAGCTATTATATTGTGACGGACCGCTGGCAGAGCTTTACCGAGGAATGTGTCACCGGGGAACTGATGGACGAGCTTAGCAGCTGCTGCAGGGAATTTCTGGTTCATGCGGTGGATGTGGAGGGGAAAGCGGAAGGGATCGAGCGGGACCTCGTCGCGCAGCTTGGAAGCTGGGGAAAGCTTCCGGTCACATATGCGGGCGGCGTACACAGCTTTGCGGATCTGGACGAGATCTGTGAGCTCGGAAAAGGAAGGCTGAATGTGACCATCGGCAGCGCGCTGGATCTGTTCGGCGGGCCGATGCCATACAGTGAAGTGCTCAAGTACATAAAGGAGAAAATGCAATGAGCAAATACTCGAAACAGGACATTTTGAAGATTGTGGAGCAGGAGGATGTGGAGTTTATCCGCCTGCAGTTCACGGATATTTTCGGGACATTAAAGAATGTGGCAATCACAGCCAGCCAGCTTGAGAAGGCGCTGAATAACCAGTGCATGTTCGACGGCTCCACCATCGAGGGATTTGTGCGGATTGAGGAGTCGGACATGTTTCTCTACCCGGACTTGGACACGTTTGTGATCTTTCCGTGGAGGCCGCAGCAGGGGAAGGTGGCACGCATTATCTGCGATGTCTACAATGCGGACGGCACGCCCTTTGCGGGGGATTCACGCTATGTCTTAAAGCGCCAGATCGAGGAAGCGGACAAGATGGGCTACCGTTTCTTTGTGGGGCCGGAGTGTGAATTTTTCCTGTTCCATCAGGACGAGAACGGACAGCCCACCACCATCACCCATGAGAAGGCGGGATATTTTGATCTGGGGCCGGTGGATCTGGGTGAGAACGCCAGAAGAGACATGGTGCTCACTCTGGAGGAGATGGGCTTTGAGATCGAGCGGTCGCATCACGAGATTGCGCCCGCCCAGCATGAGATTGATTTCAGGTATGATGAGGCGCTGGCCGCCGCGGACAATATTATGACCTTCAAGCTGGCCGTCCGCACGATTGCCAAGAGGCATGGAATGTTTGCCAGCTTCATGCCCAAGCCCCGGCAGGATGCGAACGGTTCCGGCATGCACATCAATATGTCCCTTTATCAGGGGGAGCGGAATATTTTTGACGACCCAGAGGGAGAGCTGGGGCTGAGCGGGGAGGCTTACTGCTTTATCGGCGGGATCATGAAGCATGCGAAGGGGCTTGCGCTGATCACAAATCCGCTGGTGAATTCGTACAAGCGGTTTGTGCCGGGATATGAAGCGCCGATGCACATTGCATGGTCCACGACGAACCGCAGCCCGCTTGTGCGCATCCCGGCCACGCGGGGCGAGGGGACGCGGGTGGAGCTGAGAAGTCCGGATCCCGCGGCAAACCCCTATCTTGCGCTGGCAGCCTGTCTTGCGGCAGGGCTGGACGGAATCCGAAATCACATTCTGCCTCCGGAGAGAGTGCAGGACAATCTGTTTGAGATGTCTGAGGCGGACCGGAGGAGCAAGGGGATTGAATTTATCCCCCAGAATCTGCATGAGGCAGTGGAGGAGTTTAAGCGGGATTCCTTGATCCGGGAGGCTCTCGGGGAGAATATTTCCGGGAAATACATTGAGGCGAAGGAACGGGAGTGGATGAATTACCGCTCGCGGGTAACACCGTGGGAGATTGAAGAATATCTTTATAAGATATGACACGCGATGGCAGGACAAGAAAACTATGAGCAGCATTGTTGTCGCTTTTCCTAAAACAGAAGTGGCGCAGAGGATTCGGAAAATACTGATGCAGAGCGGATACGATGTCCGGGCGGCGTGCACGACCGGCGCGCAGGCACTGGCGGGAATCGGAGGACTCGAGGAGGGGATCGTCGTCTGTGGCGCACGATTTGTCGATATGATGTACACGGAGCTGTACGAGTACCTTCCGGAAGGGGTTCAGATGCTTTTGGTTGCGTCGGCGGATCATATCATCGAACGGGATGTGGAGAACCTGGTCTGCCTGTCCATGCCGATGAAGGTGCATGAGCTTTTGCAGACGATAAAGATGATGGAGGCGGAGCATATCCGGCGCAGGAAGCGCAGGAGCGGGCATTACTCCGAGGAAGATGCGGCTGTCATCGGACAGGCGAAGGCCCTTTTGATGGAGCGCAACAACCTCACGGAGGAGGAGGCGCACCGCTATATCCAGAAACGGAGTATGGACAACGGTACCGGACTTGTGGAAGTAGCTCAAATGATTTTGAGTCTGTGGAGTAACTGACATACTATAGAAAGTGAGGAAAAACAATGTTTCAGATCAACGACAATTACCAGAAACTGCCGGGGAGCTATCTTTTCAGCACCATCGGCAAAAAAGTGAAGGCCTTTCAGGAGGCAAATCCGGATAAAAAGGTGATCCGCCTTGGGATTGGGGATGTGACCCAGCCGCTGGCGCCTGCCATCATTGAGGCGATGCATAAAGCGGTGGATGAGATGGGGCAGGCCGAGACCTTCCGGGGCTATGCGCCGGATCTGGGCTATGAGTTCCTGCGCCACGCGATTGTGGAGAATGATTACCGGGCGAGAGGCTGTGAGGTCGCGGAGGATGAGGTGTTTGTATCGGACGGAGCCAAGAGCGATTCCGGCAATATTCAGGAGATTTTTTCCGTGGACAACCGCATTGCGGTCTGTGACCCGGTGTATCCCGTCTATGTGGACTCCAATGTGATGGCGGGCAGGACAGGGACCTACGATAAGGAAAAAGAGACCTGGAGCGACGTGATCTACATGCCATGCACGGCAGAGAACGGTTTTGTGCCGGAATTTCCGAAGGAGACGCCGGACCTGATCTATCTGTGTCTGCCGAATAACCCGACCGGAACCACGCTGACCAAGAGCCAGCTGCAGGAATGGGTGGACTATGCTAACCGTGTGGGTGCCGTCATCATCTACGATGCGGCCTACGAGGCCTACATCAGCGAGAGCGATGTGGCGCACTCGATTTACGAGTGCGAGGGCGCAAGAACCTGTGCGATCGAGCTGAGGAGCTTCTCGAAAAACGCGGGCTTTACCGGCGTGCGCTTAGGCTTTACGGTCGTACCCAAGGATTTGAAGTGCAATGGGGTTTCGCTGAACGCCATGTGGGCGCGACGCCACGGGACGAAGTTCAACGGTGCTCCCTATATTGTGCAGAGGGCAGGAGAGGCGGTGTACTCGGCTGCGGGCAAGGCGCAGCTGAGGGAACAGGTCGCCTACTATATGAACAACGCGAAGACAATCAAGGAGGGGCTTGCGGCGCGCTATGAGGTGTACGGCGGTGTGAACGCCCCGTATATCTGGCTGAAGACCCCGGCCGGCATGACCTCGTGGGAATTCTTCGATTATTTGCTGGAAAAAGCAAACGTCGTGGGAACCCCGGGCTCCGGCTTCGGACCCAGCGGAGAGGGCTATTTCCGCCTGACGGCCTTTGGAAATCACGAAAATACAGTTGAGGCTGTGAGAAGGGTGGTCAGTCTTGCAGACTAAAAAGTTTTTTGGAAAATTTGTGACAAGGGGTTAAGAAATTACAATGATTTGCCGATAAAGGCGGTAGTAGGTAGAATATAGCAATTTTGAACTGTTCAGAGCCGGGCAAAGTTCCATGGCGGTCGCGCTGTATGTATGCAGGGCGAGGCTGTGAGCTTTGGTTTGGCGGCTGCCATGTCTGTCTATGCGGAGCATTTCAGAACCGGCTCTGAACTGTCATCGAAGGTCAAGGAGGATTAGAATATGAGTGTGAGTGCGACAGGAAATGTAAGCGCAGCAAACGAAAATTATGCTGCATATGCGGCGGTATCTGCGCAGGAGAACACTGCAGCAGACACGGCGGGCAAGGCTGAGTCCAAGGAGTCCGAAGAGGAGGGCAAAGCGTCCGGCGTCGTCTATGAGAAGACGGAGAAGTCTGCGGACACTTCCAAGAAAGCAACCTATTCCGTCAACAAGATGAGTTCTGAGGACAGGGCGGCACTTGTGCAGAAGTTAAAGGCCGATCAGGAGAATCGTCAGAGCCAGCTTATGAGTCTGGTTCAGAAGATGTTCTCCCAGCAGGCGACCACCTTTGCCAATGCCAACGATATGTGGCAGTTCCTGGCGAAGGGCGATTACACCGTAGATGCCCAGACGAAGCTGCAGGCGCAGCAGGACATCTCTGAGGACGGCTATTACGGAGTGAAGCAGACCTCGGAACGCCTGTTTGATTTTGCAAGTGCATTGGCAGGCGACGATGTGGATAAGATGAAGGAGATGCAGGCGGCGATGGAGAAGGGATTCAAGCTCGCCACGAAAGCATGGGGCAGGGATCTTCCCGATATCAGCAAGCAGACCCTTGAGGCGGCGAACAAGAAGTTTGAGGAGTATTACGCCTCCAAAGCGAAAGAGACGGACTCCGCTGCTGTTGAGTAAATTCCAAAACTTCATGAAATCTTAATCGTTTAACCGGTTGGAAATTAAAGATAAAACCGTTACAATGGATACATGATTAATCATGTGCACAGTGTAGCGGTTTTTTTATGTGCCAATATTCCGGAGGATGGGTTATGTACAACATTTTGGTGTGTGACGATGAAAAGGACATTGTGTCGGCGCTTGAAATTTATCTTAAGAGCGACGGATACCAGGTTTTTCCTGCGTACAACGGGCAAGAAGCGCTGATTGTCATGGAGCGGGAGGACATTCATCTGGTGCTCATGGACATTATGATGCCTAAGATGGACGGAATTCAGGCCATGATCAAAATCCGGGAGAAGTCCAATGTTCCGGTCATTCTGCTGACCGCCAAGAGCGAGGATATGGACAAGGTGCTGGGGCTGACAGTGGGAGCGGACGATTATATTACAAAGCCGTTCAACCCGGTGGAGCTGCAGGCGAGGGTGAAGTCACAGCTCAGGCGTTACATGCTCTTGGGGGGAGGGCAGGCGGAGCGGCCCAAGCTCTCGGTTGGAGGCATCGAGATGGATGACAAGT
Source organism: Agathobacter sp. (assembly GCA_022511395.1). Taxonomy (GTDB): domain Bacteria; phylum Bacillota; class Clostridia; order Lachnospirales; family Lachnospiraceae; genus Roseburia. The sequence goes on from JAFLRQ010000047.1 coordinate 7,432, forward strand.
CCAAGGAGGTGACGCTGGACGGCGAGATTGTCAACCTGACCCGGACGGAGTATGACATTTTAAAGCTGCTCATGGAGCACCCCGGAGAGGTATTCTCGCCGAACCAGATCTACGAGAAGGTCTGGGATGACAATCCTTACGGTACGGAGAACACTGTGGCGGTACATATACGGCATTTGAGAGAAAAACTGGAGTACAACCCCGCTGAGCCGCGCTTTCTGAAGGTGGTGTGGGGGCGGGGCTACAAGATTGAGGAGGAGACATGAGGAAGCTGAAAGGAAATATCTGGGTCAAGTTTGCCGCGCTGATTCTGGCGGTCATATTCGGGAGTGTGGCAGCCTTCTGCGGGCTGGCGACGCTGCTGTTTGGGCTGGACATGGAGCTTCGGGAATCCGAGGCCTATATGGAGCAGCAGATGGATAAAAGTCTGCTTACCACTTATGCGGCGGTATTGCTGGATAATCTGGTCTTTTACAAGGACGGAACAGTCGGCAAGACGGATGGGCTTGACGGGGGCAATATCCGCTATACCCTGATCTGCAAAGAGCTTGCGGAGGATGGACAGGAGCTTGCGGCAGACCGCATATATACGAACGATCCGGCGGTGGATGAGGACAACTGTCTGGTGACCCTGTCCTCTGACCGCCATCACAGCTACGATGCAAACAGTTTTCTTGACGCTTTGAAGGGGGTGCGCAGTTACGGCTATTATCGATTTCCGGATGAGGCCGGAACTTACATGCGGGATGAGGCCGGAAGTTACACGGAGGATGTGACAGGAGAGGAGGGGGCAAAAACCTACAAGCGCTATGTGGTCTGCCTGTCGGTGGGCAGGCTGTGGAACCAGACCAAAGATATTGTGCTTCCGGAGGCACAGCCCCTGCAGTGCGGGGTTAAGGACTATACCGTCGATGCGGCTCGTCTGGCAGGGCGAATTTGTGATTTCAGGCAAACCAGCGGCTGGTGGCTGGCAGCGTCGGGAATCCTTTTTCTTATCTGCTTTGTGTTTCTGATGTGTGTATCCGGACACCGGATGGAGGACGGGGACATCCATCTGCGCCAAATCGACCGGATGCCTTTTGGAGTCTATTTTGGATTTTGGGGCCTTTTGGAGTGGGCGGCCGCTGGGATGATCGTGTTTGTTGCGATTGAAGGGATCGAATACGGTTGGATCAGCGTGGGGCTCGCCATGGGACTGCTGGCGTTTTTTTCGGTGCTTGGGATTCTTGCAGCCCTGATCTTTAGCATGGGTGTGGCCGTCCGCATCAAGGCGAAAAAATTCTGGCGGTACACAGTTCTCTACTATATTGTTAAGCCGCTGATTGCGCTGGGGCGGATGGCAAAAAACGAGCTGCCGCTTGTGGTCAAGGGGCTGGTGCTCATTTCGATCGTGTCATTGACGGAGTTATGGGTGCTGGGGGAAGCATGGTACTATGACAGAGACGCGATACTGTTTTTCTTTCTGCTGTATAAGCTGGTGGAGTTTCCGGCCTTTATCTACGTGCTCTGCCAGATGAGCACCCTCAAAAAAGGCGGGGTGCGGATCGCTGGGGGAGATTACAGCCAGCCCATAGACACAAGGCATATGTTCGGGGAGTTCAAGCGTCACGGCGAGAACTTAAACAGCGTGAGCAGCGGGATCTCGCTGGCGGTGGAGGAGCGGACGAAGAGCGAGCGGTTTCGGACGGAGCTGATTACCAACGTGTCCCATGATATCAAGACGCCGCTGACCTCTATCATCAACTACGTGGATCTGATGAAAAAGGAGGAGATTAGCGATGAGACGCTCTTGGAGTACATGGCCGTGCTGGATCGGCAGTCTGCACGCCTGAAAAAGCTGATTGAGGATCTGATGGAGGCATCCAAGGCCTCCACAGGCAATCTTCCTGTGGAGCTTGCGGTATGTGATACTGCCGTCATGCTGAGCCAGGTAGTGGGGGAGTTTGAGGACAGGGCGAAGGCGAACGGACTGGAGCTGATTGTGACGGAGCCGGAGACGCCGGCCTGTATTATGGCGGACGGGCGGCATCTGTGGCGGATTCTGGACAATCTGATGAGCAACATCTGCAAATACGCCATGCCGGGCACACGGGTGTACATTGATCTTGAGGTCTTTCACGGCATGGTTATCATGACCTTCCGGAATATTTCGGTGGAGCGGCTCAACATCAGCAGTGCGGAGCTGATGGAGCGTTTTGTCCGGGGGGACAGCTCGCGAAACACGGAGGGGAGCGGTCTTGGGCTCTCCATTGCGCAGAACCTTGCCGCGCTGATGAACGGAAATATGGCGATCCAGATTGACGGGGATTTGTTTAAGGCGATTGTATCCTTTGAAGAAATTAAAAACTGAACGAATAGTCCTTTGCTTTTTTGACTAATATTGCTATAATGGAGTGGTGCAAAATGGCACGGAAGGAAGGAAAATGTTGTGAAGATCATTATAGCAGGGGACGGAAAGGTGGGCTTGACCCTGACAGAAAAGCTCTCGGCGGAGGGGCACGACCTGACGTTGATCGACTCCAATCAGCGGGTTTTGGATTCCAGCGTCGAGCGGTACGATGTGATGGCGGTTCAGGGAAACTGTGCATCGATGCGGGTCTTGGAGCAGGCGGACATTAAGCAGGCGGATCTTCTGATTGCCGCGACGAATGCGGACGAGGTCAATCTGCTGTGCTGCATGACAGCGCACGGGCTCAATTCCCGGCTGCACACGATTGCGAGAATCCGCAATCCCGAGTATGGCCGGCAGATTTTTACAATGCGGGATGTCTATCAGCTCTCGCTCATGGTAAACCCGGAGAAGCAGGCGGCGCGGGAGATTGAGCGTCTGATCAAGTATCCCGGCTTTCTGCAGAGGGACACGTTCGCACGAAGCCGCGTGGAGATTGTGGAGCTTCGGGTTGACGAGGGGAGCAGGCTCAAGGATGTGGCGCTGAGTAATCTGGGCGGCGTTGTGAATTGTAAGGTGCTGATCTGCGTGGTGTGCAGGGGCGGGGAGGCTTTTGTTCCCGGCGGAGATTTTGTCCTGCAGGCTGGGGACCGGGTCTTTGCCACGGCAGACTCTGAGACCTTGACAATTCTCCTGAAAAATCTGGGCGTGATCACGAAGAAAGCGAAGCGGGTCATTATCTGCGGCGGCGGAAGGATTGGCTATTATCTGGCGGAGCAGCTGGTGAAGAACGATGTGACCGTGCAGCTGATTGAGCGGGAGGAGAGCCGCTGCAAAGAGCTGGCAGAGCTTCTGCCCAATGTGTATGTCATCCACGGGGATGCCAGCAGCCAGACGCTTTTGGACAGTGAGGGTGTGGCGGACTGTGATGCGCTGGTGGCAATGACCGGCATGGATGAGATGAATATGATCATCGCGCTCTACGGGAAAAAGCGGGGCGCTGGACAGGTGATCACGAAGGTGGGACACACGGACAACACCGGCATCTACGACAGTCTGGGGCTCGGCAGCCTGATCTGTCCCAAGGAACTGAGCGCAAACAATATCATCCGCTATGTCCGTGCGCTGCAGAATTCGGAAGGGGCGGCGCTCACGGTACACAGCATTGCGGAGGGGCAGGCGGAGGCACTGGAATTTGTGGTGGACGAGAAGACGCTCCACATGGGTGAACCGCTGAAAAAAATCCGATTTCGCAAGGGCGTGCTGATTGCCTGTATCACTCACGGAAGCCAGACGGAGATTCCGAGCGGCGATTCTACGTTTGGCGAGCGGGATTCCGTGATTGTCATTGCGCACGGCGGGACGCGGCTGCTTCAGTTGAATGATATCTTTGAATAGGCGGGACAGTTATGAATTATAAGATTATGGGCAAATTCATCTCCCGGTTACTCATGGTGGAGGCAGTCTTCATGCTGCCGCCGCTTCTGATCGGATTGGTTGACCGGGATACACGGGCGGTCTGCGGTTTTGGAATTGGTATTGCAGTGGCGGCGGTGGTGTCGCTGCTTCTCCTGTTTTTATGCAGGGGAGCGGAAAAGCGCTTCTACGCAAGGGAGGGTTTTGCCTGCGTGGGCTTAAGCTGGATCGTGATGAGTCTGGTCGGATGTCTGCCGTTTGTCATCTCCGGCGACATTCCGAATTTTTTAAATGCATTGTTTGAAATTGTCAGCGGCTTTACGACGACCGGAGCTTCTATTTTGAATGATGTGGAGGCACTGTCGCGCGCAGCGCTTTTCTGGCGCAGCTTCAGTCACTGGATTGGCGGAATGGGCGTATTGGTGTTTCTTTTGGCACTGTCGCCGAACGGCGAGCGGGGCAGCGGCTTTACGATGCATCTTCTGCGCGCGGAGAGCCCGGGCCCAAATGTGGGAAAGCTGGTACCGAAAATGCGCACGACGGCGCGCATCCTGTATTTGATCTATCTGGCGTTGACCGTGATCAATATTGTGTTTCTGCTGTTTGGCGGCATGTCTGTGTTTGAGTCGGTCTGTACGGCCTTCGGGACGGCGGGAACCGGCGGATTCGGACTTAAAAATGACAGTATAGCGGGCTATAGCCCGTATATCCAGAATGTGTGCACGGTGTTCATGCTGCTTTTTGGGGTGAATTTCAGCTGCTACTATATGCTTTTGCTGAAGCATGTGAGAGAGGTGTTTCGGGATGAGGAGCTTCGCATGTACCTCGCGATTGTGCTGGGGAGCATTGTGCTGATCACCCTCAATCTCCGGGGATTTTATGATACCGTCGGGGAGACTCTGCGCCATGCGGCATTTCAGGTTGCCAGCATCATCACGACCACAGGTTATGCCACGACGGACTTTGACCTATGGCCGGGATTCTCGAAAAGCATTCTTTTTGTGCTGATGTTTATGGGAGCCTGCGCGGGAAGCACCGGCGGAGGATTGAAGGTGGGCCGGGCGATGCTGCTCATAAAAGGCTTGAGCCGCAATATGCGCAGAATGCTGAATCCCCGCCGTGTGGAGGCTGTCCGGATGAATGGGACGCCGGTGGGGGAGAATGTGCTTGCCAACACCGACACTTATCTGATTGCCTACGGGCTGATTTTGATTGTAAGCTTTCTGTGTGTGTCGTTGGACGGACTGTCGGTGACGACCAATATGTCCGCAGTGGTGAGCTGCTTTAACAATATTGGGCCGGGTCTGGAGCTGGTGGGTCCGACTTGCAATTACTCGGTTTATTCCGGGTTCTCCAAAATCGTCCTGATCCTTGATATGCTGGCGGGACGTCTGGAGATCTTTCCGATGCTGATTCTGGCGTCGAGGAGCACATGGAGACATCGCTGATTTTGTACTTATGGCAGAAGAAATCTGCCATGAGTATAGGTTCTGATGCGGGCGGCAGTGGCCGCCCGTTTTGACGGACAATAAAAAATGTTGTGAGATTGCTGCAGGAAATGTTGCAGACGCAAAAAACTGTGGCGGAAAGAATTCAATATTTTGTGGATATGTCGAAACTTGTCCACTAGATGCTGTTGTTTTTTGTGGAAAGAAGGGGGAAACATTGTGGATAAAAAGAAACATTTGTTGACAAATAAAACCTATCTGTATCTGACGGAATTTTTTGCAGGAATGTCGGTGATGGCGGTGGAGCTCGGGGCAAGCCGGCTGCTGGCGCCCTTTTTCAGCTCCTCACAGATTGTGTGGACGATCATCATTGGAACCATCATGATTGCAATGGCGCTGGGCAATGTCTGGGGAGGGCGGAGTGCGGATAAGAATCCGAATCCGGACCGCCTGTACCGCAGAATTTTGATTGCGGCCGTCTGGATTGCCGCGATCCCAGTGCTCGGAAAGTATATTATCGTGGGCATATCGGGGCTTTTGATCATCACAATCAGCCATCAGTTCCTGATTATTGCCGCCTTTTTGAGCTGTATGATTATTTTTGTTTTTCCGCTGTTTCTGCTGGGCACGGTGACGCCGTCCCTTGCGAAATACGCAGTGGGAAACCTGAACGACAGCGGCAAAACCATCGGAACGCTGGGAGCGTTCAATACCATTGGCAGTATCATCGGAACCTTTGTGCCGACCTTTATTTCGATTCCTGCGGTGGGGACAGGCATTACCTTTCTGATTTTTGCGGGAATCCTTCTGGCGCTGGCTCTTATTTACTTTGTTTTTGAAAAGAGAAACCCTTTTGGGTGCGGCATTGCGGTGATTGTTCTTATTATATGTTGTATTTTCGGACATTCCGCCGGCTTTGCCTTCTGGGAGAGCGGACTGACCTACGAGGGGGAGTCTGTGTACAACTATCTGCAGGTGAAGGACAGTGAGAGGAGCACAATCCTGTCCACCAATGTGCTGTTTGGCGTGCAGTCCGTTGCCATGAAGAGTGACGAGCTCACCGGGATGTATTACGATTATGCGCTGGCGGCACCGCTGATGGCGGAGCAGGCCGGGGACGTGCTGATTCTCGGCATGGGAACCGGAACCTATGCCGGGCAGTGCCTTCGGTACTTTGACCATATGAATATTGAGGGTGTGGAGATTGACGAGAAGATTACCAAGCTGGCGCGTGAATATTTTTCCCTGCCGGAGGAAATTCCGGTGACAACCTACGACGGCCGGGCATTTCTGAGGGCGACGGATCAGACCTACGATGTGATTATGGTGGATGCCTACCAGGACATAACCATACCGTTTCAGATGTCTACCGTGGAATTTTTTATGCAGGTACAGAAACACCTGAATCCGGGGGGCGTGATGGTGGTCAACATGAATATGCGCTCTGCGGACATGGACTCTGCGGATATCAACACCTATCTAGCGGACACGATTTCCGAGGTGTTTGAGTATGTGTACACGGTGGATGTGCCCGGCACGACGAACCGGGAGCTCTTTGCCTCCAACGGCAGAAATCCAAAGGAAATGCTGCGGCAAGAGGCGGACAGGCCTGCGGATGAAAAGCTGCGAAGCCTGATGGCGCGGGTGGCGGACGGACTTACAGAGCATGAGCCGCAGGGATATATTTTGACCGACGATCGCGCGCCGGTGGAGCTTTTGGGCATGCGGGTCATTGACAGCCTGATTGGTGAGGAGATCGGATATTACAAGGAAATTTTTATGGAGCAGGGGCTTGAGGGACTTCTGAATTCGCTGTAAGAGAGGGAAAATGGAAATGGATGCTGCTGAAATCGAAGAAAAACTGAGGAAAAAGTTTCGCAAAACCATCTGGTGCAAATTTACGCGGGCCGTGCGCGAATATGAGCTGGTGAAGGAGGGAGACAGGATCGCGGTATGCATTTCCGGGGGTAAGGATTCCATGCTGATGGCAAAGCTCTTTCAGGAGCTGAAACGGCACAATAAGTTTGACTTTTCCGTTGTTTTTCTGGTGATGGATCCGGGCTACAGCGCTGCCAACCGCAGGGCGATCGAGGACAACGCAGCGCTCTTGTCCGTTCCGGTCGAGATCTTTGAGTCGGACATTTTCGAGTCGGTGGAGCATATCGAAAAAAATCCATGCTACCTCTGTGCCCGTATGCGCAGAGGGCATCTGTACAGCAGGGCGAGAGAGCTCGGCTGCAACAAAATCGCATTGGGCCACCACTATGACGATGTGATTGAGACCATTCTTATGGGAATGCTTTACGGCGCGCAGGTGCAGACGATGATGCCGAAGCTGCACAGCACGAATTTT
>JAFLRQ010000048.1:0-12244 GCA_022511395.1 Agathobacter sp.
TTGCCCGGAAACAAGTGTCCTCTGGTTTATCATGACAAGAATCTGCATCAAAAAGGCATCCGCCAGGACATCCGAGCCAAACTGATCCCCCTTCAGAATGTTTTCCAGACGGTGCGCCAGATCTTCGAATTCCGCAATGCCTTCCTCGTCCAGCCGGATTAGGTTCATCTCCCCCTGCGGAACCTGATAAAAGCACTTTGCCAGATCCGTCTGCTCTGTGGACAGGCGCTGAAGGACGCTGTCCTTGAAATTGATCACAATCCGGTCATAGACCTTGTCGTCCAACAGCCGAGCGTGGTGAAAATCCCGTGACTTGATACAGACAAGATCTCCCCGTTCCAGAAATTTTCCGTCCCCCTCTGTGTAGAGCTCTGCCTTGCCATTCAGTAAGAGCAGCAATTCGTTTCCGTCGTGCTGGTGCAGCATTGGGCTCGGCATAATTTGAGAGTCAATGCTCTTGCACTCGCAAATGATGTCCTGCTCCAGAACAATCAGGACTTTATGGAATGTATCTGCCATAGCTGTTCCTCCTCGTAGAATATCTTTTCTATTTCTATTCTGCTGCGCCCGCCCAAAACTCCTCCAGCGTGATATGTCTCTCCATGATGAACCCTGCCGCCTCCCGTCCCACATATCGGAAATGCCAGGGCTCGTAATCGATCTGCGTGATATCCTCCTTGTCCTCCGGATAGCGGAGAATAAAGCCGTATTCCGCACAGTGCTGAACCAGCCAGTGGTTCCCCGCTTCGCGGGCCTGGGAGATATCCATATTCTCATTGCCGGAGCATAACATATCAAGGGCAAGCCCCGTCTCATGCTCGCTGTGCCCGGCGGGCATGGTCTCCCTCAGGGTCTCCTCCAGCGCCTCCTGATAGCTCCAGCCCCGCGCCATGAGCTCCTGCACATCCTCGTCAATCAGCTCCTGCTGTCTTGCCCTGCTGCGGTAAGCCGAGGCAATCCAGTATTCGTAGCCCGCTTTGTTTGCCGCTGCCAGCATTGCAACCAGATCGTTATACAGCCGGCCGGATGCCTGAAGGCGCCCATTGCAGATGTTTCGAAGCCGGGAATCATACTGAATGTCCAGCTCCGTCTCCTTGTTCACCAGCACAAGCAGCTCCGGGTATTCTCTGCAAAGCCTCCGGCATTCCGCCCGCTCCTCGTCCGAGAACGCGTACCATGTGCCGCCGTTCTTCCCTGCGCCTGCTGGACCGCCGGATGTGCCCGGACCTGCGCCCTCCGCACCTTCCGGGTCGTCTCCGCCGTCCGCCGGATCATCTGCATATGTCCCGCCGGATGCGCTCACGACTCCGGGCCTTGCAGGATCGCGTGTCACCCCCTGCCCATAGGCTCGGGGTCCGGTTCCCGTGACAGCTCCGACAATCCACTGAAAAACCGTAATCAGTCCCACCAGTCCGAGAATCCCCCATACGATCAGAACAGCATAAAAGACCCTCCTCATCAGGCGGACCTGTCTCTCCCGTTTCCTTTTTCTTTGATCCCACACATTCACTTTTGTTTCCTCCCGCTTTCCCCCGCGCCTCTGCGGCGCCCTTATGGGTTAAGTGTAAGGAAACAATGCATCACAGTTTCACCAAACTTGTATCTCATTTGTATCAATTGAATAAATTGTGCGCTTCGGCTCAAGCCCCCAGCTCCAGCATTTCATGTCGCCGTAGATAAACCATGCGGCATCCACTAAGAGGGTCCGCGGCACTTCTCCCTCCAGCTCCCAGTATTGGCTCCACTGCGTGACATACTCATACCTGCTTATAACATCCAGATAGTCAATCCATTGGCGGATGTTCTTCTCACCCCACAGGCTCTCGCGCATGCAGACCCCCGAATATATCTTGTGATAATCGCGGTCCACATCGAGCATCAAAATGCTCCCGTCGGAAAGCCGCAGGGTCAGCGACCAGCAGAAGACATTCTGCGGATAGATATCCCGGCAGTTTCCCACCGGATACAATTCGCTCAGACTTCTCCGGAGAATTTCCGTTGCCGCTGCCCCCTCATAGAAAAGCTGCCGTTTACGGAGCTCCTCCAGCTCTTCGTTGACCATCGCAAGCAGCTCCTCATCCCCCGGCGCGTCATCCCCCTCCTCAATGGTCAGCTGGCGGAGTTCGATGCCGCGCTCCAGACATTCGGATATGGCACCCAGTTCCTCCCCCAAGGAATGGTAATAGACAAGCTCATAGGGCTCATAGGTCATATCCACATACTCCACCTGCCCCAGCCGGTGATGGTCATACCAGCGGTTCACCACATCCGGCACCGAGAGCGCCAAAAAGAGCAGTACCGCCACCAGAAACAGCGCCAATGCCGTCTTGACATACCCTCCGGTTCCCGTCATTTTTCCTCTCCTCTCCGAACCCTTTTCGCCTGCGGCTCCATCAGGCGAAAATACATCGTCACCGTCGTGCCCTTTCCAAGAGCGCTCTCAATCTCCCAGCGCGCCCCGTGCGCCTCAATAATCCGGCTGCATATCGCCATGCCGAGCCCTGCGCCGCCCTCGCGCCTCGCTCTGGACTTGTCCACCATATAAAACGCCTCCGTGACCCGGTCTACCTCGTCCTCCGGCATGCCGCGCCCGTCGTCCACGACACAGATCCGATAGCAGCGCCTCTGTCCGCCCTCCGCCCTGTTCTCCTCGGCCGCACCCCCCGCCGGATTTTCCTCCTGCCCGTCCTGGATCGCCGGCTCCTCCGCAAGGCTGCCCTCCACGCGGATGCTCCCGCCGCTTTCGCATGCCTTGCAGCTGTTGTCCACCAGATTCCCCAAAAGCGAGAGCAGCAGATCCATGTCTCCGCAGAGTGTGGCGCGCTCAAAGGAGCAGAAAAACCGGATTTCCTTCTCCCACACCCGCGCCGCAGTCAGCCGCCGCAGCCTTCTCTCAAGCTCCTCCGCAGACACCGGCCCCGTCTCAATGCCCAGTTTGCCGATATGGATCAGCTCCATCATCTTGTAGGCCAGCCGCTCCAGCCGCCGGCTCTCCCGGTAGATATAATCCGCCGCCTGCCGCCGGTCCTCTTGGTCCAGATCCATAGTCATCAGCATCTCCCCGTATCCGATCATAGAGGTTAGCGGCGTTTTCAGCTCATGGGCAAACGCCCCGGTGAATTCCTCCTGCCGTCTGGCGTTCTCCTCAAGCGTGTGAAAATTGTTCTCCAGCTCATTGGCCATCTTGTTGAAGTCATTCATAAGCCCGGCAATCTCGTCGTTTCCCTTTGGTTTTACCCGCTTTTCGTACCTCCCTCTGGAAAAGGACCTGGTTGCCAGCGACAGCCTGCGCACCGGCGCAGTGAACCCTGCGGCAAAAATCGAGGAGAGCAGCGCCGCCACCGCTGCAAGCATAAGCAGCGTTGCCCGGTAGGTCCGGCGGTTGCTCTCCCGTCCTTCGTAGATGTCATTCATATTTCTGCGCACCTCGAGGTAATAGATCTGGCCTCCGCATTCCAGCCGCGCCAGTGCCTCCATGTAATGTTCCCCCATACTGTCCGTCAGGCGCCACACGCAGTTGCCGTCCGCCTCATAGTCCGCCCCTTCATGCCCTGCCGCCTGACGGTCGCTGTCCGAAGCATCGTTTGCCGTCTGCGCTCCCGACAACAGTTCAAACAGCTCCCCGGCCTTTTTGCGGATGGGGTAGACGCTCTCGCCCTGCGCATCGTAAATGCAGACTTCATTCCTGCTGTCTCCCACATTGCTTGCCACGGACTTCGCGAGCTGCTGCACGGTGCGCTCGCTCAGATTGTAGGACTCCTCCAGCCCCTCTGCAGCCGCGAGAAAGGCGTACTGCAGGACACGCATCTCCTCCAGCCCGTTCTCCGTCTCCTTGTTCAGAGAAGTCCGAAAAGAGGTGTGCAGCAGCACCGTGCCGAACACGGCAAAGGCCGCGATCATAATGCCCACCATCCCCGTCATCAGTTTCCAAAAAAGCTTCATTCCTTATCCTCCGGCAGAGGCATAAATCGGTAGCCCACCTTGTACACCGCCTCGATCTCCCGCTGCAGCCCTGCCTTTTTCCTGAGCCGCTGCACATGCAGATCCACCGTGCGGCTGTCTCCCATATAGGGGCTGTCCCACACCCTCTCGTAGATCAGGTCCCGGTACAATGCCACACCCTGGTTCCGCACGAAAAGGAGCAAAAGATCAAACTCCTTGTAGGTCAGCTCGATCTCCCGCCCGTCCCTCGTCACCCGGCGGGAGGGAATGTTGATGTGCAGGCCGCACACATCCAGCTCTGTCTCCGCCTTGTGGCAGCGGCGCAGAACCGCATCCACCCGCGCCATCAGCTCTAAGATCTCAAAGGGCTTTGTAATATAGTCCTCCGCGCCGAGGCGGAGTCCCCGCACCTTGTCGTTGGTCTCGCCCTTTGCAGTGAGGAAGATCACCGGAACGGACAGACTTTTCGCGTAGTCCAAAAGCTCATAGCCGTCAATGCCCGGCAGCATGATATCCAGTATGCACAGATCGAAAGCCTCCTGCTCCAGACAGTCTGCTCCCTCTACGCCGCTCGCCGCCACACGGCACTCGTAACCGGCATTTTTTAAATTCATTCGGACAAGGTTCGCAATCGGCTCCTCGTCCTCAACGATGAGTATTTTAATCATTGACACTTCAATCCCCGGATTTTTATCAAAAGCACAAAATAATCATCTTATAGAATTGTATCATAGTTGCATAATTTATCCACCCTGTCACAGAAAAATTTTGCAGCCCCTACTGTGCCGCCTGCCCTTCCCGGTAATAGAAGCAAGCCAGCTGCGTCCGGTCCCTGAGCTCCAGCTTTTCCAGAATCAGGCTGATGTAATTGCGCACCGTGCCCTCGCTCAGGAAAAGCTTCTCCGCGATTTCCTTATTGTTGAGTCCGTCCGCCACCAGACGGATAATCGCAATCTCCTTTTCGTTCAGCCCGAATGCCTCACATTTTTTCTGAAACGCCTCGGCGGTCCCCTCCTGGCTCCCTCGGTTCAGAAGGCTCGGCAGTTTTTCAATGACCTCATGCCCAAACACCGTCTGCCCGTTATGGACCGAAAAAAGCGCCGAAGCGATGCCCTCAAAGTCCTGTTTCAGAATATAGCCCTTTGCTCCGTATTGGATCGCCTTCACAATGTACTCGTCGTCGGAAAAGGTGGTGAGCAGCAGCACCTTCGCGCCCGGATGCGACGCCAGAATGCGCCGGGCGGCCTCCAGACCTGTCATCCGCTCCATCCGGATATCCATGAGCAGGACATCCGGCTGATACTCCTCGTACAGCGCGACTGCCTCCTCCCCGTCCCGCCCCACGGCTGAGACATGAATGTCCCCAGTGGCCTCCAAGATCGTCTTCAACGACAGCGAAACCAGCTGGTCGTCATCCACAATTACAATGTTCATGCTTTATTCCCCTTCATAACTGATATCAATATCCGAAAGCCGTTCTCCGATGTGATCTTGATGGTCCCTCCCAGCGCATCAACCCGCTCCTTCATATTCTGCAGGCCGATTCCCTGCTCCTGTATGCGGGCGGCGGTTCCGTTGTCCGCAATCAAAAGCTGGTAAAATCCCGGGTGCTCCCGCAGGATCACGCTGACGGAGTCCCCATTGCTGTACTTGACCGCATTATTCAGCGCCTCTCCGGTGATGGCAATGAATGCGTACTTTACCTCTCTGGGGATTGCCGGCCCCATATCGTAGTCGAGCTGAACCTGAAAATCCTCCAGCTCGGCGGCCAGCTTTTCAATCGAGGACTTCAAATCCACCGACTCGTCGTGCAGATCGTGCACGCTGTCCCTCATGCTGGTCATGGCGGCGTTTAATGTCTCCTGAAGGTCTTCCAGCGGTCCCTTCAGCGCCTCCGACTGATTGATAACCTTGATCGCCCCCACCTGCAGGATTGAGCGGGTCAGCATGTGTCCCACATTGTCGTGTATCTCTCTGGCAATCCGGTTCCGCTCCCGCAAAGTCGCCATGTAGATATCTGCGTCCTGCTTTTCCATAATCTCCCGGTTCCGCTGCTCCGCGAGAAGGTCATGCTCCACGGACGTATCCCGCTGCCTCATCAGCTCCTCCTCAAGCCTTTCCTTCCTGACATTGGCCGATGCAAGCCTCGCCGCCAAAAGCGCCAGAATGACCGAGTACGCCACCGCCATGTATTCCCCCTGAAGCATACACCGGATCCCGGACGGAATCAAAAGCAGCATCGTCATCTGAAGTCTGTGCCGAACCGCGTCATAGACCACAAACGGCGCCATGGCAATTGCCGGCACGTATAACATGCCCGTCAAGAAAAACATCCCGTAGAGCATAGCGCACACGTGAGAAAAATTCCGGGAAGAAAATACCCCCCAGAACTGTGTTCCCCGGTCTCCCTGATTTCGGCGCAAGCCGCCCAGCAGGCCGATGATAAGGCCCACAAGCATCACCGCCGTGGTTCCGATCCCGATATCGTAGGTACAGAACAAAAGCCAGATCGAGCCGGCCAGCACGATCGCTTTACCCAGTGTATGATCCATCCGATTACCCTCTCTCGTTCCCAATGCTATCTTACCTTATTTTCGTGCTTTTTTCTACAAAAAATTATGTGACAAATGTCATGTGGATTTCATGATAAAAATCACTGGGCAGCGGCGCCCGTTTACCGTAATATAATTTCAGAATTCATTTTTCATTCAGGAGGAGAAAGTATGGCTGCTGCAATAAAAGTTACAAATCTGGTAAAACGCTACAAGGATCTGGTGGCACTGGACCATTTCGGCCTCACCGTTGAGGAGGGCGAGATCTTCGGCCTGCTCGGCCCCAACGGTTCCGGCAAGACCACCACAATCAACTGCATTCTGTCTCTGCTCGCTTACGACAAGGGGGAGATTGAAGTGTTCGGGCGGGAAATGAAGCCCGACAGCTACGACCTAAAGAGGGACATCGGCGTGGTCATGCAGAATGTGGCTGTTTTTGACGAGTTAAATGTGTATGAAAACATCGATTATTTCTGCGGGCTCTACATACACGACAAGGAGAAGCGCAGACAGTGCGTGGAGGAGGCAATGGAGTTTGTCGACATTGCAGACTACCGCAAATTTCTTCCCAAAAAGCTCTCGGGAGGACTGCTGCGCCGCTTAAACATCGCCTGCGGCATTGCGCACAAGCCCAAGCTGATCTTCTTTGATGAGCCGACGGTAGCCGTTGACCCCCAGAGCCGCAACAAGATTCTGGAGGGCATACAAAAGCTGAACGCAAACGGCGCCACCATCGTCTACACCTCGCATTACATGGAGGAGGTGGAGCAGATCTGCTCCAGAATCCTCATTATGGACAAGGGAAAACAGGTCGCCATCGGCACCAAGGAGACCTTGAAGAGAATGATCAAAAACACCGAGACCATCACAATGGAGGTTCTCGATCCGGACGCGAAGAACCTCGAGGAAATCAAGGCCCTTCCCCATGTCTACGAAGCCACTTACGGGGACAACCGTCTGCGCATCGCCTTTTCCGGCGGCAAACACAACCTGATCCGCGTGATGGATTACTTCAAGGAGCATGAGCTCTCCTTCGGGCGGGTGTACACTGAGCTGCCCACTTTAAATGACGTATTCCTTGAGATCACGGGCAAAGAATTAAGAGACTAGGAGGCCGCTATGTTTATCCATAATATGAAATATACCATCCGAAGTCTGGTAAAATCCAGAGTTTCACTCTTCTGGGCGTTCATTTTTCCGCTGGCCTTAGCCACCTTTATGTATCTGGCCTTTGGCAACATCCTGTCTGTGGACGAGGCCTTCAGCCCCATTGAAGTTGCCGTGGTCTCCGGGGAAACCGGGACGGCTGAAGAGACTTCCGGCATCACCTACCTTTTAGACGCGCTCTCTGAGGGGGATGAGCCCATTCTTCATGTGACCGCATACAGCGAGGATGAGGCAAAGCAGGCACTGAACGACGGGAAAGCAGACGGCATTGTCTACACCTCGGACATCCGCCTTGTAGTGAAAAAATCCTCCATCAACGCCGGCATTTTAGAGTCCATCCTGACACAGTACAGGCAGAATGAGGCCGTGATTGCCGACATTGCAAAGGCTCATCCGGAAAAGCTTCAGGAGCTGGTGGATTCCGCCATGAGCCGCCCCTCCTTCTATGTGGAGAAAGCTTCCACGGACGGCAACCAGAACCCGTACACCAATTACTTTTACGCGATCTTTGCCATGAGCTGTCTGTTCGCCTCGTTCTCCTCGCTGGATTCCACCAGCAGGCTTCAGGCAAACACAAGCCCTCTGGGCATACGCAAATGTGTGTCCTCCGGCCACAAGCTGACCCTGATTCTCTCCGATTTCTCTGCGCTGCTTCTGGTTCACTTTGCCACAGAGGTAATCGCCCTCGGATATATGCGGCTGCTGGGAATTGACTTTGGGGAAAAATACGGTGCCATTCTCCTGACCCTGCTTCTGGGCTGTGTATTTGGACTCGCCATGGGCGTCATCATCGGCGCTCCGTCGAAGTTCGGATATCCCATGAAGGTCGGAATTGCCATCTCCGTCTCCATGATTCTGTCTGTGCTCTCGGATCTCGTTGCGGCGGGCGTGAAGGATATGATTGAGCACCATGCCCCGCTCATCAACAGAATCAACCCGGCAGCATTGATTTCCAACTGTTTTTACTCGCTCAACGTCTATGACGGCTACGGCAGATATTTTGAGAATCTCATCATTCTGGCCATTGAGTCTGCGGTGCTGATCTTCATCGGCTATCTCATGATAAGGAGAAACAAGTATGCAAGTATTTAAATCTTATTTCAAGGTTCAAAAAAAATACCTCGGCTTCATGTTCATGTACATCGGCATTATGACCGGCGTCCTGTCCGCAGTCACCGCCAACGCCTCCAGAAATTCCGGGGAGACCTACCGGACGGCAACCGTCAAATTCGCCGTGTTCGACCGCGATAAGAGCGCCGCAAGCTCGGCCTTGACGGATTATCTGTCAGAAACCCACGCGCAAAAGGAGATTGCCGGGGACGACAAAAAAACCATTCAGGATGAACTGTACGCAAGAAATGTAGAAAATGTCCTGCTCATCCCGGAGGGCTTCGGTGAAGCTCTTGCAAACGGCAGCTTTTCCTCCTCCAAAGACGCAGCGGATAACCCTGCGGCGCTTGAGATCATCACAATTCCCGGCACCCAGGCCGCCCGCTATTTTGAGACTGCCATCGACAATTATCTCGGCATCATCCACATGTACCTTTCCGCCGGATACACCGTGGAGGAGGCGAACAGCCGCACAGCGGAGGTCTTAAAGCAGGAGGTGGATGTCTCCCTGCCGGACGGCGGCTCGCAGGCAGCTCACTCCAATCTCTACACCTTTTTTAACTATCTGGGATGGGTGATGGTTGCCCTGCTCATCTCCGTCATCGGACCGGTCCTTCAGGTGTACAACAAAAAGGAGCTCCGCGACCGGATCTCCTGCTCTTCCTACAAATTTATGAACATGAACAGCGAGCTGTTCTTCGGCGTGATTGTGACCGGACTCGGCATCACACTCATACTGGTCCTGCTCTCTGTCGTCATGTTACAGGGAGCCGTGTTCAGCGAAAAAGGGCTTTACCTCTGCCTCAATGCGGTCTGTTACCTGTTTGTCGCTCTGTCGCTCGCATTCCTTGCCGGCAAGCTGACCAACCGGCAGGAGCACTTAAGCATGATGGCAAATGTCATCTCCCTCGGCATGGCGTTCCTCTGCGGAATCTTTGTTCCGGCGGAATATCTCGGGGACGGAGTTGTCAAAGCCTCACACCTCCTTCCCGCTTACTGGTTCAATCAGGCAAACATGAACATCGATTTTCATCTGGGTACGGAAAAGCTCTTCATCTTTATCTGCATGGGCGTCCAGCTTCTGTTCGCCGCCCTGTTCGTAATCCTTGGGCTGCTTGCCGCCAGAAGGCAGGCAGTGGCACACTAAAAAAACGGCAGATGAAATCTGCCGTTTTTTATGATGCGCACAGCCGCATAAGGAAATATGCCGCATCGCGGCTGCGGCTGGCGCAATTTTACTCTTCGCGTCCGATTGCAATCCGGTCAAGATCGGGGGCATAGCCGCCGGCGCTGCTTAGGGTGACGGTGTTTTTGCCCTTTTTCAAAGTCACCTCGATCGAGGTCTCGACAGGTATGTCAAAGCCCTGCCCGGTGAGATTCCTGAGCTCGTAGCTCTCCCCGCCGACAGTGACCGTGAGGTTGCGCGCCTCTCCGGTGCAGTAGTAGAGCAAGAGCTCATAGGTTCCGGCCTCCTCTGCCTGCACCGTAAGCTCCACCGCGTTCCCGCTGCCGTTTCCGACATAGCCAACCTTTCGGCCGCCGCTGCACATATTTGCATCGGCAAGTCTGGCCTCGCCGGAGAGCACGCCGTCCTCGCACTCGTAATAAGTATAGCCCTCTCTGTCCGTCTCCGGGCTCTCAACCTCTGTGTCCATCTCATCCTTCGTGATCAGAACTGCCGCTCCGCCGATGTCCATAAGCGAGAGCTCCAGCGTATCCTTCGCCGTCACCTGCTTTTCCTCGAGCACCAGGCTGCCGTCCTCATCGTCGGCATAGATGTATGCGTGATAGACGCCCTCTCCGAGGAAATCCAGCGCGACGCTCACATTGCGCTTCCCCAAAGTCATGGAGCCAATGTAGTAATCCTTGCCGTCGGTGCGCATCAAGGTGATGTGCTCGCCGGGGTAGCCGTCAATAAACTTCGTGGATTTCCATGCCGTGGGAATCCTCGAGAGGTACGGCAGCCCCAAAAAGCTTGGGAAGCTGTAGGCAGAGCTTGCAAAGTGCTGAAACGCCGACTCATAGACCACCGCTTTCGCAAGGGAAAATCCCGCCGACTCCCCGGTTTTCGTAATCGCAATGCAGGCCGGAGTATAGTCCATGGAGCCCGTGATATTTCTTGTGAACGGATACATCAGGCAGTTTCTCGGCTCCGGGGCAGTGGACCACTTGCGGAATTCCTCGCCCAGAACCGCCTCGCTGGACATGATGTTCGGATAAGTTCTCGTCTCGCCGCAGGGATTGATGCAGCCGTGGTAGTAGACCATCAGCCTGTACCTTGCACCGATCTCCGCCACATTCCGCATGGACTCCAGCACCTCGATATCATCACTCTCAAAGTAGTCGGTCTTGACTCCGACCACGCCCCACTTTGACCACTGGGAAAAGAGCTTCTCGATCTCTTCGGGCGTCTTGAGCTTCAGGTAGTTGACCCATAAAATAATGCCGACACCCTTGTCTCTCGCATATGTACAGAGCTCCTCAATCCGGTTCTCAAACGTGGGCCAGCCCGCATCCAGACAACAGTACTCCCAGCCGTATTTCGCAGCAAAGTCCACATGCTGAACCTGAATGTCATAGTTGTGCTGGTCGCCGCCGGACCACCAGGACCATGCCACCTTGCCCGGCTGTATCCAGCTTGTGTCGGCGAACAGATCCTGATCCATTGCCGGACACAGCGAATCTATGACCGAGGAATTGATTAACCCGTTCAGGTCATCTGCGATAATGGCAACGCGCCATGGCGTCGTGAAACCGTTTTCCGTCTCAAGGTTTGTGATTCGGATGTGCCCCGGACTGGAGAGGTCATCGTGGACCTCCTTCGCGGGGTCGCGCTTGAAACCAAACTTCCAGCCGAGGGAGGCGGTTCCGCTCTTCGTCTCAAGAACGCTCTTGCAGTAGCTGACATCGTTCGCGTACACATCAGACTCGGAAAGCAGGAGCCATCTCGCTCCGGTATCGGCGGTCAGCGGCGTGTTGAACACGCCATTGTGATTTTTCAAATCGGAGTAGGACCGCTTGTTGTAATCAAATTCATAGGTGGCGCTGTAACCGCCCGCAAAGGTCGTGGTGTTTTCCGGCAGATTCACCTGAGTTGCCTCGCTGATCACGAATACCGGGCCGTCGGTTCCGCAGTCCACATCCTTGTATCGGAATGCAAAACCGTCATTGTAGAGGCGCACGGCCAGCGTCAGCTTCCCGTCATCCTTTTCCAGATAGATGTCCCGCTCAATACAGTCATCCACGCAGTCCACATCATCCAGCGAAATCGTAAGACAGGTTTCATATCTCTGCTCGATCCGCTCCGGGCTCTCCTGTGCAGTAATTCGTGTAATCCCGGTGGCGAAATTGCAGTCCTTGAGCGTCAAACCCAGTCTCGACGGCGTGATCACCTCTTCCTTGTCCGAAAGAACACTGTAGTACAGATTGTCGTTGGAGTCCTGCCAGAAGTGCGCGGTGATTCTTCCGTCGGG
>JAFLRQ010000048.1:12344-14863 GCA_022511395.1 Agathobacter sp.
AGGATGCATGTTTTTCAGCGAGAGATCCAGAATCGGCGCAGAGTGGGTCAGCGCCCCGCTGGAGATATAGTCCACCCCCAGATCTACAAGCCGTGCAATATTTTCCCTTGTCACATTGCCGGACACCTCAATCTCAGCCCTGCCGTCAATCCATTGGACGGCCTCCCTGAGCTGCTCGGTGCCCATATTGTCCAGCATGATAATATCCGCCCCTGCCTCCACAGCAGCCTTCACCATGTCCAGATCTTCCACCTCCACCTCAATCTTCCGCACGAAGGGGGCGTAGGCTTTCGCAGCCGCCACAGCCTCCTTGACACCGCCCGCCGCGCCGATGTGATTGTCCTTCAAAAGAACTCCGTCGGAGAGGTTGTAGCGGTGGTTGTTTCCGCCGCCCACACGAACCGCATATTTCTCAAAAATACGGTTGTTGGGAGTCGTCTTTCTCGTGTCGAGAAGCTTTGTCTTTGTCCCGGCAAGAAGCGCCGCCACACTGTGCGTGTAACTCGCAATGCCGCTCATGCGCTGCAGATAATTGAGCGCCGTGCGCTCGCCGCACAAAAGGGTGCGGATATCCCCGCGGAGTTTTGCCACAAGCTCACCCTTTTTCACCTCGTCGCCGTCCTGCGCAAAAAATTCGACCCTTGTGCTCTCGTCCAGCAGAGTAAACACCCGCTCAAACACCTGCAGGCCGCAGATAATCCCGTCCTCCTTGCACAACAGGTCGGCCTCCCCCTCCTGCGGGCGGGGCATGACGCTGTTGGCAGACACGTCCTCGCTGGTGATATCCTCCCGCAGCGCGCCGAGAATCAACGGATCCATATTTAATCGCAACGTTACTTGATCGTACATTTTTGGTCCTCCTGCGCCGTCAAATATCTCCGTCCCTGCAAGCCGACAATCGTCCCGGAGTAGCTGCCCGCCTCTTTGCTCATTTTCAGCTCTGCCTCGGCGATGGCGTCCCTCACACGAGCATGATTCTCCCGGCTGCACGCCGCCCGATCCCGGTATGCTTCCTTGTCCACAGCGGCCATCAGCTCCGCCGCATCCGCATCATGGCTCGAACCGTCCCGCGAAATCATTGCCGCCGCACGCCCCGCGAACACAAGGCTTTCCAGAAGGGAATTGCTGGCAAGCCGGTTCCTGCCGTGGACGCCGTTGCACGCCGTCTCACCGACCGCGTAGAGGTTCTCCATCGAAGTGTGGCTGTCGTGATCCACCCAGACGCCACCCATAAAATAATGCTGTGCCGGCACCACCGGAATGCACTGTTTTGTCACATCGTAGCCCTTCTTACTGCAATACTCTACAATGTTCGGGAAATGCATTTTGAGATCCTCCTCCGGGATGGGGCGCAGATCCTCCCACACATACTCTGTGTGATCCTTTTCCATCTGGGCAATAATCGCCGCCGTCACTTCGTCTCTGGGCTTCAGCTCATCCACGAAGCTCTCCATATTTTTGTCATAAAGCTTTGCCCCTTCGCCGCGGACGGACTCCGAGATCAGAAAACATCTCCCCTGCACCTCTTCCTCGTAAAAGGTGGTGGGATGCACCTGCACATAATTGATATCCTTCAGCCGCACATCGTGCTTTAAGGCGATGGCGAGCGCGTCTCCCGTCAGGTGCTGGAAGTTTGTTGACCGGCGGTAAAGTCCGCCAATGCCGCCGCACGCCCACACAGTATTGTCGGCCTCTATCGTCTCAATACTCCCGTCCGGCATCCGGACGACCGCGCCAAAACAGCGGTTATCACGGCAGACAATGTCCGCCATCACGGTATATTCCAAAATCGTCACATTGGACAGCTCCTGCACTGCCGCAAGCAGCTTGCTCGTAATCTCTTTGCCGGTAATATCCTTGTGAAAGAGAATCCTCTTGTCAGAGTGCGCGCCCTCCCTCGTGAACATCAATTCTCCGTTCTCATCTCTGGCGAACTCCACCCCGTAGCCGATCAGGTCCTGAATCACCGACTGCGAGGAGCGGATCATAATCTCCACGGACTCCCGGTCGTTCTCATAGTGTCCGGCCTTTAAGGTGTCCTCAAAATAGCTGTCATAGTCAGACTCATCCTTCAACATGCAGATTCCGCCTTGGGCCAGAAAAGAGTCGCTGCTTTTGACATCCCTCTTGGTAATAATGGTGATCTGCCTGTCTTTCGGGAGATGCAGCGCACAGTACAGCCCCGAACAGCCGCTCCCCACAATCAATACATCCGTTTTCATAACTTCTCTCTTTCTGAATATGGAACATGATGTCTTTCGAAATTATAAAGAATATACCACAGATATCGAAAACTGGCAAGTCTCCAATCTGATTGACACTTTTTGCGCGCCTAAAAAAGGTGCAAAGCCTTTATAAGTCTTTACACCTTTTCATGATATCTGCTATTTAATTGTGTGTTACTCTTTCACACGGTCAATATCTGTGAGATTAACACCGGAGCTTGTTAAGATTGCTTTCAAATCATTTTAGGTGTAAAGCTCTTTTCTCAGCCATTGGGGTTGTTCACCACGCCGAGA
>JAFLRQ010000049.1 GCA_022511395.1 Agathobacter sp.
AACCGCCGCAATCGCGACGGTCTAGGCTTTATGCTCTCTCAACTTTACCGGATCTTAAGCAGGAAGTACAAACATACAATTTCTGCGGTGTCCCGTTGACCTTGCAGCTGACACGTTTAATGTTTGATTTCCATATTTTGTTTGATCTTCTATGAGAATGACTCACTTTGTTGCCGAAATGTACGCCTTTTTCACATATAGCACACTTTGCCATGATTTTGCACCTCCTTGCACTAAAAATTGGCTTGCTCAAATTCACAACAAGGGTATTTTAACAGATATGAAGAGTGAATGCAACAAGAAAATATAAAAAATCAAAATAATTAGTATTTATTTACTTTTCCCAGAAAAATGGTTATAATAGAACAACAGTATATGCATTTCGGAGGTGGACGGTATGAGGGGACAGATGGATACCAGATATGGACAGATTCTGATCGATGAAGATGTGATCGCCACCTGTGCAGGATCGGTCGCGGTAGGCTGTTTCGGCATAGTTGGGATGGCGGCCGTCAATATGAAGGACGGTCTGGTCAAGCTGCTCAAGAGGGATTATCTCTCACACGGAATCAGCGTGAGAATCAACGGCGACAATGAGATCGTGATCGATTTTCATGTGATCATTGCGTATGGAGTTAGTATCAGCACGGTTTCCGACAATCTGATCGAGACCGTGAAGTACGAAGTCGAAAAATTCACCGGAATGACCGTAGCAAAGATCAATATCTATATCGAAGGCGTTCGCGTGATCGATTAGAGGAGGAATGACAGTGGCTATCACAAGTATAAACGCAGAGTGTCTGGCAAAGATGTTTCTCGCCGGCGCGAAGCATCTGGATGCAACAAAAGAATGGATCAATGAATTAAATGTTTTTCCGGTGCCGGACGGCGATACCGGGACCAATATGTCAATGACAATTCTCTCGGCGGCGCGGGAGGTGAGCGCACTTAAAAATCCAAATATGGCGGCGCTTGCCAAGGCGATCTCCTCCGGTTCCCTGCGCGGTGCCAGAGGCAATTCCGGCGTGATTTTATCCCAGCTCTTCCGGGGCTTCAGCAAGGTGATCGGAGAGTATCAGGAGCTCGATGTCGCAATTCTCTCCGACGCGTTCCAAAAGGCTGTCGAGACGGCCTACAAGGCGGTCATGAAGCCGAAGGAGGGGACGATTCTCACTGTCGCGAGGGGCGTGGCGGATAAGGCCACGGAGCTTGCGGACGAGACGGAGGATCTGGTTGTCTTCTGTGAGGCGGTCATCAAACACGCGGAGCTCGTGCTGAGCCAGACCCCGGATATGCTGCCTGTGCTGAAGCAGGCGGGAGTCGTGGACTCCGGCGGACAGGGGCTCGTGCAGGTGTTAAAGGGCGCCTACGACGCGCTGATGGGCAGGGAAGTCGATTATGAGATCGAGGGCGAGCCCACGGGAAGTCCGGTGAAAATATCCTCCCGGGTCGAGGAGGAGATCAAATTCGGTTACTGCACGGAGTTCATCATCGTGCTGAACCGTCCGCTCTCCGACAGGGAGGAGCGGGAGTACAAGGCATATCTGGAATCCATCGGTGATTCGATCGTAGTGGTAGCGGACGATGAGATCGTTAAGACTCACGTACATACCAACGATCCGGGTCTTGCGATTCAGAGGGCTCTGACACATGGCTCCCTGAGCAAAATCAAGATCGACAATATGCGTGAGGAACATCAGGAAAAATTAATCAGGGATGCCGAAAAGCTTGCGGCACAGCAGAAACAGGAACAGGCTGCCGCAGAGCAGGAGGAGCAAAAGGCGGAGGAAGCAAAGCCGGAGGAGCCGGGCAAGAAGTTCGGTTTTATTGCGGTGTCCATCGGCGAGGGTATGAATGAGATCTTCCGGGGCTTGGGCGCGGACGATATCATTGAGGGCGGCCAGACGATGAATCCGAGCACGGAGGATCTGCTGCAGGCCATCGACCGGGTAAACGCGGAGCACATTTTCATTCTGCCGAACAATTCCAATATCATTTTGGCGGCCAATCAGGCGGCGGAGCTGGCGGAGAATAAGGACGTTGTCGTGCTCCCCACCAAGACGGTTCCGCAGGGCATCACGGCGCTTGTGAACTTTATTCCGGACTACGGTGTGGAAGAAAACCGCAAGGCAATGATGGATGAGGTCGCCCATGTGAAGAGCGGGCAGGTGACCTACGCTGTGCGCGACACGGAGATTGACGGCAGACAGATCAAGCAGAACGATTTTATGGGCATCGGGGACGACACCATTCTCTCGGTGGGAACGGATCTCGCCGCAGTGACTTTGGAGATGGTGGACGCAATGATGGAGGACGATGCCGCAATCGTCAGCATTTATTACGGCGAGGAATCCACAGAGGAGGCGGCGGAGGCGCTGGCGTCCGCAATCGGAGAGAAATATCCCGAGGTGGAGGTGGAGATCAACAGCGGCGGCCAGCCCATCTACTACTATGTGATTTCCGTGGAATAGTACAGGAGACGAGCGGATTATGAAGCGAGATTCAGCGATCACCGAGGTGAAGGGGATCGGCGAGAAAACCGCACAGGCTTTTGCAAAAATGGGAGTATATACCGCAGGGGATATACTCCTTCATTTTCCCCGCACCTATGTGCAGTATCCGGCGGCGGTTCCTGTGGGGGAAATCGGGCAGTTTGCCGGAGGGTACTATGCGGTTTTGGCGAGAGTGGAGCGCGCTCCGGTCACAAGGAACGGCTCAAGGTTTGCGGTGACGGTCATGAACGTCGGTGACGGGGCTAGGAAACTTCAGATGATCTGGTTTCGTATGCCCTACATAAAAAACACGCTAAAGCCCGGGCAGGTCTTTGTCTTTTACGGGAAGGTGACCGTGAAGGAGGGGCGGCCGGTGATGGAGCAGCCCGTGGTGTACACGCAGGAGGCGTACCGCAGCATGGAGGAGCAGCTTCTTCCCGTGTACAGCCTGACCGCCGGGATCACAAACAACCTCATCACAAAGACCATTCGGGCCATTCTGGATGACGAGGGACTCTTCGGGGACGAGCTGCCGCAGGAGGTGCGGCGCCGCCTGCAGCTCTGCGAGTACAACTACGCCATCAAGCAGATTCACTTTCCGGATTCGATGGAGACACTGATTGCGGCGAGAAAGCGGCTGGTGTTTGACGAATTTTTCTTCTTTATCATGCAGATCCGCTACCAGCGCAAAAACGGGCAGCGGGAGACGAATCCGTTCGCGTTCGGCGAGCCGGAGTTTGTGGAAAACCTCATTGCAAAGCTGCCCTATGAGCTGACCGGCGCACAGCGGCGCACCCTCGCCGAGATACAGGAGAATATGGCGGGAGAGTACGTGATGCAGCGGCTGATTCAAGGAGACGTGGGCTCCGGCAAGACGGTGATTGCATTTCTTGCAATGGCTTGGGCGGCGCACAACGGCTACCAGTCGGCCATCATGGCACCCACCGAGGTTCTGGCGCGGCAGCACTACGAGACATTTCAAAACCTCTGTGAGCAGTTTGGGCTGAATTTTCCGATTGTGCTTTTGACCGCCGCCATGACTGCGAAGCAGAAGCGCATGGCCTACGAGAGGCTGGAGCTTAGCCCAAACGCAATGGTGATCGGCACGCACGCGCTGATTCAGGAGCGCGTCGTTTATACAAATCTTGCGCTGGTCATCACGGATGAACAGCACCGTTTTGGCGTGCGTCAGAGGGAGCTTCTGGCCAAGAAGGGATTTTGTCCCCACATTCTGGTGATGTCCGCGACTCCGATTCCCCGGACCCTCGCCATCATTCTCTATGGAGATATGGACATTTCCGTCATCGACGAGGTCCCGGCAAAGCGACTTCCCGTCAAAAACTGCGTGGTGGACACGAAATATCGGCCAAAGGCTTACGAGTTCATCGCCGCGCAGGCCGCTGAGGGGCACCAGGCCTATGTGATCTGTCCGCTTGTGGAGGAGAGCGAGAACATGGATCTGGAAAACGTGACGGACTATGTCAAACATCTGCGGGAGGTTCTGCCGCCGGAGATTGGGCTTGGCGTGCTGCACGGGAAAATGAAAAATGAGCTGAAGACGGGCGTGATGGAGGCGTTTGCCAAAAACGAGATTCAGGTGCTTGTGGCGACCACTGTGGTGGAGGTCGGCGTGAATGTGCCGAACGCGACGGTCATGATGATTGAGAACGCGGACCGGTTCGGGCTGGCGCAATTGCACCAGCTGCGCGGGCGCGTGGGGCGCGGCGACGCACAGTCCTACTGCATTATGATTAACACCGGCGATGCGGACACCGCCAAAAAGCGTCTGGATATTCTTACGAAATCCAACGACGGCTTTTTCATCGCGGGAGAGGATTTAAAGCTGCGCGGGCCGGGGGACTTTTTCGGCATCCGCCAGAGCGGGGGAATCCAGTTCCGCCTCGCGGACATCTATCAGGATGCCGCAGTCTTAAAGGCCGCCTCCGAGGAGTGCATGCGCATTCTCTCTGAGGATGAAAACCTGGAGCGGCCGGAGCATGAGCCGCTGCGCCGGAGGCTGGAGCAATTTGCCGAGGAGGAGCTTGCAAACATGAACCTTTAGCGCGGTGCTGCCGGGAGCATGCCGCTTTTTGTGCAATATCAAAGGCTGCCGCACGAACGATTTTGCAATCGTTCGTGTGACAGCCTTTTACTTATCTTTCGTGCTTGTCTTGGTACTGTGCCTTAGCGGTTCTTGCTGCCAGCCATTTGTTTTTCCTGTGCTTCGATCATCTTCTTGACCATATAGCCGCCCACAGAACCATTCTGTTTTGCGGTCAGGTTACCGTTGTAACCATCCGTCAACGGGACTCCAAGCTCATCTGCAACTTCATACTTAAAACGCTCTAATGAATTTTTTGTACTTCTGTTAGCCATGTTCTCTTCCTCCTTTGCCTGTACCTCACGGTACACTGATATTATATGCAGAGGATTATGGCTTATGTCTGGTAACTAATAGCATGTTTTTAAAATTATTCCACAAGCGTGAGGCTGCTGATATCCGGGCTTATGGTGAGAGAGTAGTTTGTGTAGTAAACCACAAAACCCGGCGCAGAGCCCGCAGGTTTTTTGACATTTTTTTTCTGGAGATAGTCGATCTCCACCTTGGGGCTGTCCTTGCCTTTGGAGTAGTAGGCGGCGAGCATTCCCGCCTCCTCAAACACGCGGTCCGGCATCTCGCCGTCCTTGCTCTTGACAATGACATGTGATCCGGGCATTTTCTTTGCGTGGAACCACCAGTCGTTTCCGGTGGCAAACCGGAAGGTCAGATCGTCGTTCTGGTAATTGTTTTTCCCCACGTATATGTCGTAGCCGTCCGAGGAAATATAGTGGAAGGGTTTGCTTTTGGTGCGGAGCTTTTTCCCGCCGTGTCCCTTTTTGATAAAGCCGGACTCCGCGAGCTCCTCCCGGATCTGCACGAGGTCGTCCGCCTGCTGGGCGATGTCCAGAGAGTTCTGGATGGATTCCAGATGGTCGATCTGTGCCCGCGTCTCTGCGGTCAGGTCGGTGAGCATCTCCGCCGTGCGCTTTAATTTGCCGTAGCGCTCAAAGTATTTTTTGGCGTTGTCCTGCGGCGTGAGCTCCGGATCGAGAGGGATTTTTACCTCCCGGTCATTGTCATAATAATTTTTTGCGACGAGCTCCTTCGCGCCCTCCGGGAGACCGTAGCCGAAGGTGTTGATGAGCTCGCCGTAGAGACGGTATTTTTCGCGCTTTTCGGCATCGGCAAGCTGCTTGGTCTGAAGGTCGTATTTCCTGACGCAGCGATCCAGTGCCGTGCCCACAATGCGGCGCAGGTCGGCGGAGCGCTGGTGAATCCTGCTGTAACTATTTTTCTCCGCATAGTAGACCTCCAATACCTTTGAGATGCTGTCATATTTTTCCGTGTCGCAATCCTGATACATGGAGAGCTCCACGGCGGAGAATTCTACCGGCACATTTCCTTTTCGCACAATGACCGGGGTGAATTCCCTATTTTGTATTTTTTCAAAGAACCACTGCACATGGTTGGACAGGTGTATGAGCTGTTCCGGGGAGAGGGAGGACACGGGCTGGTCCCCGTCGATCCCTGCGCGGTTTGCAATCTCGTTTGCAATGAGCGGACTGACCCCGGTGAAGGAGCCGTAGACTGCCTTGCACACCGTGGTCGGCCGGCCCTCCAGCATCCGTGTGATCTCTTCGGCGGTGACGGCAAGCGGGCTGCGCTTGTCCTCCTGCGTGGCGGCCACGGTGTAGGGCTTGCCCGGCAGAACCTCGCGGACGGAGCTCACCGCGGAGGAAACGTGCTTGATGCTGTCGATGATCGTGCCGTCCCCATCGCAGAAGATGATGTTGGAGTGCTTGCCCATCAGCTCGACAACCAGCGTCTTGCGGCACATGTCGCCCATCTCGTTCAAATGCTCGATTTCAAAGCGGAGAATCCGCTCCATATCCGGCTGGAGGACAGACACGATCCGCCCGTTTGCAATGTGCTTGCGCAGCACCATGCAGAACGTCGGCGCGGTCATTGGCGAGGGCTTGTTGTCGTCGGTCAGATAGAGGAACGGGAGAGAGGCGTTTGCGGAAATTGCAAGCCGGTACTGTCCGGCATCTCCTCCCTTTAAGGTGAGCAAAAGCTCGTCTGCCTCCGGCTGCGCAATCTTGCTGATTTTTGTATTTAAAATTGTCCGGTTAAGCTCATCCGCCAGACCTGCAATCACAATTCCGTCAAATGCCATGATGAATTCCTCTCTAATGTTTCTGTTGGTGAGCCAAACATAGCACAGGAAGCGGCCGCTTGTCAAGGACGCAGAAAATACTATTTGACGAATCCTTCATAAAGCATTATAATTACTATTATTATGCGAAAGACATGACGGCCTGGAGGAAAGCGTGGAGATATGATCAAGAGCATGACCGGCTTCGGCCGGGGGGAAGCGGCGGACGAGAAGCGCAGGTTTACGGTAGAGATCAAATCCGTGAATCACCGTTATCTGGATGTAAATATCAAGATGCCAAAGAAGTTCAATTTTTTTGAGAGCTCCATCCGCGCCCTCTTAAAGGAATACATGGAGCGCGGCAAGGTGGACGTGTACATTGGCTGCGAGGAGTACGGTGAGGCGAATTTTTCCCTGAAATACAACGCGGCTCTGGCGGCGGAATACTTAAAGCACCTGCAGTCCATGGCGCAGGATTTCAGCCTCGAAAATGATATCCGCGTGAGTACCCTGTCCCGCTATCCGGAGGTCTTTGTGATGGAGGAGCAGGAGGAGGACGAAAAAGAGCTCTGGACCGGTATGGAGGCTGCCATCCGCGCGGCCTGTGAACAGTTTGCCGCAAGCCGGATCAAGGAGGGCGAGCACTTAAAGGCGGATTTGTGCGACAAGCTGGACGCGATGCTCACCTACGTGGATTTTATCGAGGAGCGCGAGCCGGAGATTATGAAAAACTACCGCGCGCGTCTGGAGAATAAGGTGAAGGAGATTCTGGAAAACCGGCAGCTAGACGAGTCGCGCATCATCACAGAGGTCACCATCTATGCGGACAAAGTCTGTGTGGATGAGGAGACCGTGCGTCTGAGGAGCCACATCAAGTCTGCGAGGGACACGCTGGAGACGGGCGGTTCCGTGGGGCGCAAGCTCGATTTTATCGCGCAGGAGATGAACCGGGAGGCCAACACCATCCTTTCCAAGGCAGATGACCTGGAGATCTCGGACACAGGCATTAACCTGAAGACGGATATTGAAAAGGTCCGCGAGCAGATACAGAATATCGAATAAAAGGAGAATAACTATGATACATCCATCTTATGTAGAACTGATGAAGGTTGTCAACGACGGCGTGGAGATCGGGGAGGAGCCGGTGGTCAACAGCCGTTACTCCATCGTGCTGGCCACGGCAAAGCGCGCAAGGCAGCTGATCGACGGCGCAAAGCCGTTTGAGAGCGACGGCAAGTGCAACAAGCCCCTCTCGATTGCAGTGGAGGAATTGTTTCAAGGCGATGTGAAGATTCTCACACAGGAAGAAGAGAACGACAGCGCAGCAAGGTAGAGGTAAGAGAAGGGGTGACGGCTGTCATTCCTTTTTTATGCACACACCCGCATGAGGAGATTGTCTGTGAAATTACTGTTTATTTCTCTGGGATGTGACAAGAATCTGGTGGACTCCGAGTATATGCTCGGAGTGCTTACGGATCACGGGATTGCGCTTACCGATGACGAGACGGAGGCGGACATCATCGTTGTGAACAGCTGCTGTTTTATCGGAGATGCCAAGGAGGAGAGCATCAACACAATCCTCGAGATGGCGCAGATGAAGCAGACGGGGCGCTGTAAGTCGCTGATTGTCACCGGTTGTCTTTCCCAGCGCTACCAGGACGAAGTGAAAAGGGAGATTCCGGAGGTGGACGCCATTCTCGGCACCAATGCATGGGAGAGGATATGGGATGCGGTATCCGCCACGCTGGAGGGGCAATTTTATGCGGATTTCCCCGCGCTCACAGGGCCTCTCACCGGGAGAAACAAGCGGGTCCTCACCACCGGAGGGCATTACGCATACTTAAAAATTGCGGAGGGCTGCAACAAGAACTGCACCTACTGCGTCATTCCCTCCGTTCGCGGCAGATATCGGAGCGTTCCAATGGAGGAGCTTGCCGCTCAGGCGCGGGAGCTTGCGGATATGGGGGCGAAGGAGCTGATATTGGTGGCGCAGGAGACCACGCTTTACGGAGTGGATCTCTACGGGGAGAAGTCCCTGCATAAGCTTTTGGATCTCCTGAATGAGATTCCGGGGCTGTTCTGGATACGGATCATGTACTGTTACCCGGAGGAAATCTACGAGGAGCTGATCGATGCGATGCTCCGGAACAAAAAGGTATGCCACTATCTGGATATGCCGATCCAGCACTGCAGCGACGAGATCTTAAGGCGCATGGGTCGAAAGACCAACCGGGCCAATCTCGTGGAACAGATT
This sequence comes from Agathobacter sp., assembly GCA_022511395.1. GTDB lineage: Bacteria > Bacillota > Clostridia > Lachnospirales > Lachnospiraceae > Roseburia. The sequence continues at coordinate 8,943 of JAFLRQ010000049.1, forward strand.
GAACATCTGCGGGAGCGGATTCCCGATATCACACTGCGCACAACGCTGATCTGCGGCTTCCCGGGGGAAACGCAAGAGCAGCACGAGGAGCTCATGCAGTTTGTGAATGACATGGAGTTTGACCGGCTCGGGGCTTTTGCCTACTCCCCGGAGGAGGGGACACCCGCGGAGCAAATGCCGGACCAGATTTCGGAGGAGCAGAAGGCCGACTGGCAGGCCGATGTGATGGAGCTCGAGGAGGAGGTCATTTTCGACAGGAATGAGGCATTAAAAGAGAAAATTTTTTACGTGCTGATTGAGGGAAAGGTCTGCGATGAAAACGCCTACATCGGCAGGACCTATCGGGACGCGCCGAACGTGGACGGCTACATATTTGTTCACACGGAGGAGGAGCTGATGACCGGAGATATCGTGAGGGTAAGGGTCACAGGGGCGCACGAGTATGATTTGATAGGAGAGATTGCATGAATTTACCGAACAAACTGACGATATTTCGCGTAATTCTGATTGTGCCGTTTGTCCTTCTGCTTTTGGGTAATGTCAATGAATGGGGCTGGTTTACGGCGATCTTCGGCGGTATTTTGGAGTATGTCAACGGCATTGCAGTGGCAATCTTTGTGATTGCAAGCCTCACGGACCTGCTGGACGGGAAGATTGCAAGAAAATACAACATGGTGACAAATTTCGGCAAATTTATGGATCCGCTTGCGGATAAGCTTCTGGTGTGCTCCGCCATGATCTGTCTGGTGGAGATGAGGCGGCTTCCGGCGTGGATTGTGATCATCATCATTGCGCGGGAGTTCATCATCAGCGGTTTCCGCCTGATTGCGTCCGACAACGGCGTGGTGATTGCGGCGAGCTACTGGGGCAAGTTCAAGACCGTGTTTCAGATGGCAATGGTCATCGTGCTGATGCTGGATATTGACCATGAGGTTTTTTATTGGGCGGGCATTGTGCTCACCTATGTGTCGCTGGCGCTGACGCTTGTGTCGCTGGCGGACTATATTGCAAAGAACAGGCATGTATTGAAGGAGCAGAAATAGAGAGCTATGAGAATTATTGCAGGAACGGCCCGCAGTCTGCCGCTGAAAACGCCGGAGGGCATGGATACCAGACCTACGACAGATAAAATAAAAGAGACACTCTTCAATGTGATGCAGGCAGAGGTGCCGGGTTCCTATTTTCTTGACCTTTTTGCTGGGAGCGGACAGATCGGGCTTGAGGCGCTAAGCCGCGGAGCCTCCTACTGTGTCTTTGTGGAGAACAGCCGCAGGGCGGCAAAGTGTATCGAGGAAAACATTGCCTTCACGAAGTTTGAGCATGAGTCAAAGCTCCTCGTCAGTGACGTGATCACCGCGCTGCACACCCTGGAGGGGCGATATACCTTCGACCTGATTTTTATGGACCCGCCGTACCGGCAGGGGTACGAGGCGGATGTGCTCGCGTTTCTCTCGCGCTCGAGTCTGGTAAAGCCGGATGCGCAGGTGATTGTGGAGGCGGCGCTGGATGCGGATTTTTCCTATCTGGACGGGCTGGGGTTCGAGGTCATCAAGCGCAAGGAATATAAAACCAGCATGCATGTATTTTTGCGGAAAAGCAGGTGATACTTATGAAAAAAGCAATCTATCCGGGCAGCTTTGACCCGGTTACCTTCGGACACATGGACATCATCACAAGGGCGTCGCAGCTCGTGGATGAGCTCGTGGTCGGAGTGCTGAACAACAGTGCAAAAAATTCGTTGTTTTCTTTGCCGGAACGTGTTAGTATGATAGAGGAGATGACGCGGGACCTGCCGAATGTGACGGTGGCATCGTTCAACGGTCTTCTTGTTGATTTTATGAATGAAATCGGCGCGACAATCATTGTGAGAGGCTTGCGCGCGGTCACGGATTTTGAGTATGAGCTGCAGATTGCGCAGGCGAACCATGTGCAGGACGAGCGGATAGAGACTGTTTTTTTGACGGCGGATTTCAAATATTCCTATTTGAGCTCCACCATCGTCAAGGAGTTTGCTTCCTATGGGGGCGATATCTCGCATTTTGTTCCGCAGTGTTTTATTGACCGGATTTATCAAAAATACAGCCAAAAAGGTTAGGGGAGGATTGTTATGAGCAGCAAGATGGAGCAGATCATTGATGAGATTGAGGAATACATAGACAGCTGTAAGTTCAAGGCTTTTTCCAGCACAGAGATCCTTGTGAACAAGGAGCAGCTGGAGGAGCTGATCGCAGAGCTGCGGACGAAGACTCCTGAGGAGATCAAGCGCTACCAGAAGATTATCAGCAACAAGGAGGCAATCATCGCGGACGCGCAGGCGAAGGCCGACCAGATCATCGCGCAGGCGCACATTCAGACGAATGAGCTTGTCAGCGAGCATCAGATCATGCAGCAGGCCTACGCGCAGGCGAACGAGGTGGTCATGATTGCCACCAAGCAGGCGCAGGAGATTCTCGACAATGCCACCAACGAGGCCAATGCGCTGCGGCTCGGTGCCATGAACTATACAGACGGCCAGCTAAAGACCATTGAGGATATTTTGACGCACGCTATTGAGACCTCCCACGCGCGCTATGAGAACCTGATCAATTCCCTGCAGGGCTCGCTGGATGTTGTCAGCCGTGACCGGGCACAGATTTTCCCTCAGGAACCGGAGGAGTCCCAGCAGGCGCCGCTGAACGAGCCGGATGTCACAAACATCCAGACTTCAACGGAGACTGCAGGCGCAGTATAGATAAAATTTCAACGGAGGACGCAGGCGCAGTACAGGATTGCGGACAGCACGGACACGCCGGAGAGTGCCAGACGGACGGCCAGATACCGCCGCATGGAAAGGTCAGTGCCCGCCGTGATGGAGGCTGTCTGAAAGAGTCCGCTGATTCCGCCCCATGAGAGGAACCACACGGCGAGGATATATACCAGTGAGGAATCCGTGATGCCGGAGAGCTCCGCCATGCCGGTAGTCACCTCTGTGCACCCGATCAGGACCGTTTTCACCAGCGGATGCACCAGCGGCATCATGCGCAGGCATTCCGCGGTCAGGGAAAACAGGATGACATATCCGCAGATTTTTATCAGAGTTTCAAAACCATTCAAAATACCGGCGTCAACGATTTGCATATTCAGTTGAAATCTTGATGCCGTATTTTTTTTACTCGTGCAGGAGCTGCCCGGGAGGATGTGCAGCACAATCATGCATAAGACAAAGGGCAGTCCGTACAGAAGCGCGTATGTAAAAATGCCCGGCGAGATCCCAAGCAGGCCGGTGAACACGGTTGTCACAAACACCGGACTGAAATTGTTGGTGAGAATGAAGAGCCACTGGGCGCGCTCTTCGGAAAGCTTTCTTTGGCGGCACAGATCGGCGGTCAGCTTGCTCCCGATGGGGAAGCCGAAGAGAAAGCCGCAGACTATGACATACCATTCCTCCGGCGGGATTTTCCCCAAGCGGCGCTTTTTGCCGGAGAAGAGGTTGGACTGCAGGATGATGTAGGAGAGAATGCTAAAGGGCAAGAGCGCCGGCAAAAGCTGTTCAAACCATATCGTAAGCCCGCGGCGGGAGGCGGCAAGCGCCTCCACCGGACGGAGCAAAAAAAATATAAGCATTAGGAATGTTCCAAGTACACAAAAGATTTTTTTCATATCACATCTTATGAAAGGAGGACGGACACTATGATGATATTGGAAAATTTATATCCGGGGAGGGTGTTTTACTATTTTGAACAGATTGCGGGAATTCCGCACGGCTCAGGAAATACGAGGGCAATCAGCAACTATCTGGTGGATTTTGCAAAGGCGCACAGCTTAAAGTACCGGCAGGACGAAAAGAACAATGTGATTATTTTCAAGGATGCGACTCCGGGCTACGAGGCCGCAGAGCCTGTCATTATCCAGGGGCACATGGACATGGTGTGCGAGAAGGAGCAGGGCGTGGAGATTGACTTTGAGAAGGACGGGCTTGCGCTTGAGATCGCGGACGGATATGTGTGCGCGAAGGGAACGACGCTGGGCGGAGACGACGGCATTGCAATCGCCTATGCCCTGACGCTTTTGGAGTCGAAGGATTTGGCACATCCAAGGCTGGAGGTAGTCGTCACGGTGGACGAGGAGATTGGAATGTTCGGCGCAATGGATATCGATCTCTCCGTGCTCAAGGGGCGCAGAATGTTAAATATCGACAGCGAGGAGGAGGGACATTTCCTCACAAGCTGCGCGGGCGGCATTGCCGTACATGCAAAGCTCCCGGTTAATCGAGTCACAAAGAAGGGCGTTTTGCTCAGGCTGGCTGTGACCGGGCTCGTCGGCGGGCATTCCGGCGCCGAGATCCATAGGGAGCGCGGCAATGCAAATATCCTGATGGGACGATTCCTCTGTGCGCTCAGCCGGCAGACCTCCATGGGGATCTGTTCGCTGGCGGGTGGCCAGAAGGACAACGCGATTCCAAGGGAGTGCACGGCGGAGATTATCGTGGAGCAGAATGAGGTTCTGCTTGTGAAACGGGTGGCGCAGCAGATGCAGGAAATATTCAGGCAGGAATTGGCCGTTTCTGACAAAGAGGCCGTGGTGGTCTGTGTGGAGGCAGGGAGCGCGGAGGCCGCGGCCCTGGATCAGGATTCCGCGGGAAGGGTGATCGCCTATCTGCGAATGGTTCCAAACGGCGTGCAGTCCCGCTGCCAGGCGATGCCGCAGATGGTGGAGACCTCGCTGAATCTCGGTATTTTAGAACTCACAGCGGACAGCCTGAACATGGTTACCTCGATCCGCAGCAGCGTGCGCACGCGCAAGGAGGAGCTGCTGGAGCGCGTGGGAACCCTCGTCGGGCTGCTGGGTGGGACTTATGAAACCACAGGCGATTACCCCGCATGGGAATATCTGCAGGAATCGCAGCTGAGGGATCGCATTTCCCGCGTGTATGAGGATATTTACGGGGAGCCGCCGGTGTTTGAGTCGATTCACGCGGGACTCGAGTGCGGCATTTTCTCCGAAAAGCTGCCGGGGCTGGACTGCGTGTCCTTCGGCCCGGATATTGAGGACATCCACACGCCCAAGGAGCGGTTAAATATTGCGTCGGTGGGCCGTGTGTGGGATTTCCTTGTGGATTTTTTAAGGCAGGAGAAGTAGATGGTTCGCCTGGACAAATTTCTCGCGGATGCAGGGTTCGGGACGCGCAGTGAGATCAAAAAGCTGATTCGGGGCGGGAAGGTCACGGTGGCCGGGGAGACGGCAGGGCAGCCGGAGCGAAAGATAGACCCTGCGGCTGCCTGCGTGTGTGTCTGCGGTGCGCCCGTAGAATATCAGGAATCGGTCTCTTACCTGTTTCACAAGCCCGCGGGCTGTGTCACGGCGCGCACGGACGCGACGACTCCCACGGTGATGGACTATTTCCCCGCGCCGGAGCGGGGAAAGCTCTCTCCGGTGGGGCGGCTGGACAAGGACACCGAGGGCCTGCTCATTGTCACCAGCGACGGCGCGCTCAACCATCACCTCACCAGCCCTGCCCGCCATGTGGAGAAAACCTACTATGCAGTGCTTGACCATGAGGTATCCGAGGAGGCGGCACGGCAGTTTGCCGTCGGCCTTGATATTGGCGACGATAAACCGACCAAGCCCGCAAAGCTTTTGATTTTGCCAAAGGAGGAGCCCTTTGATGCGGCGCTTCCCGCAGAGCTTTCCGGCGAGGCAAAGGCTCACGCGCGCCTGACCATCACGGAGGGGCGCTACCATCAGGTCAAGCGGATGTTCGCCGCCGTGGACTGCCGGGTTCTCTATCTAAAGCGTCTGTCGATCGGTCAAATTTCATTGGGAGATCTGCCGAGGGGCGAGTACCGCCGGCTGACGGAGGAGGAGTTGGAGGCGCTGAAGGCATAAAG
>JAFLRQ010000005.1:0-9379 GCA_022511395.1 Agathobacter sp.
CCATCCGCAATCCATGTAAAGATTTTTGGCTTTGAATATGCTATATTGTTCCTCGAAGGGGGGCTGGCAGATGCAGGAGTGGATGGCTTGTGTTCGGAGAATGGTGGATTATATTGAGGCGCGCATCGATGATATTCCATCGCTCTCGGACATTGCACGGGAGGCAGGGTATTCGCCCTATCATTGCTCAACGGTGTTTCGCTGTGTCAGCGGGATGACGATTCGTGACTACATCGCGGCGCGAAGGCTTGCGCTTGTGGCAGCGGTGCTCAGAAACGGAAAGGAACCAATTGCACAGATCGCGTTTGAGTTTGGATACTCATCGCAGACGGCGCTGACGAGGGCCTTTAAAAATGCTTACGGAATCTCGCCGTCAAAGTACCGCCGCAGACCGATTTCTATTCCACAGCAGATCCGCCTGAATATCCCCTTTGAGATTGATGAAAAAGGAGAGAGGCCTATGAGTGAATTTAAAACCTTGGATGTGCGCACGGAATATATTCCGGCACATAAATATCTCGGAGCATACAAGCGCACTGAGACAAAAAACGGATTGATCTGGCCGGGGCATGACTGCGATCTTTTATGTGGGATTGTTGAGAGCATGCCGAATCCCGATCGAATCATCGGACGCTTTACTGCGGGATGGGACAATTCGACCGGAAAGCAGAGCTATTTCTTTGGCGGCGGAATCGACGCCGGGGCGAAGGATGTGGAGGTTCCTGATGGTCTGGAGCTGCGGGGCGAGTTCCCGGGGAGTTATTATCTAGTGTTCAGCCATCCGCCGTTTAAGTATCCTGAGGAAAATGCCGAGGCTATGAGGCGTGTCGAGGAGCTTGCGTGGAGCTACGATCCGACGCCTCTGGGGTTTGAGTGGAATGAGCAGGAATGCCAGTGCTATCAGCGCCACTACCCCGAGGTGCTGGGATATCAGGTGTTAAGACCGGTGAAGATGATAAAGAATAAGTAAAACTCAAAGTGAGGGTGGCAGCGGATTGGGAAGGAAGTGCAGGGAAATGAATCCATATCTCAAAAATTTAAACCGAATCGAATTTGTTGTCACCCTCGCCTGCACCGGGCGCTGTAAGCACTGTTCGGAGGGGGACCACAAGGGCAGCGGAGAGCATCTGGACAGCGAAGCTGCGGCGGATGTGGTCCGCAGGATCGGCGGAAGCTTTGCCATTGAGTCCGTCATGTCCTTTGGCGGGGAACCCCTCCTGTACCCGGAGGTGGTCAGCGGGATACACAGGGCGGCAAAGGAGATGGGCATTCCGAAGCGTCAGCTGATCACAAACGGCTTTTTTGCGAGAGAGCCGGAAAGGATCCGGCAGGCTGCGGAGCTGATTCTTGAGAGCGGAGTGAATGATATTCTGGTGTCTGTGGATGCGTTTCATCAGGAGACGATTCCCCTTGAGCCGGTCAGGCTGTTCGCAGAGGCTGTCCGGACTGAGGGCGTCAAGCTGCGGACGCAGCCGGCCTGGCTTGTGAGTGAAGAGGACGACAACCCCTACAATGTCCGGACAAGGCAGATACTTGAGGAATTTGAGCGGACCGGTATTGCAAGCTCGTCCGGGAACGTGATCTTTCCCAGCGGGAATGCACTGAAGTATCTGCGGGAATATTTTGACCATTGCGAGCCGCCGGTGAATCCCTATGAGGAGAATCCCATGGACGTAAGGGCCATCAGCATATCGCCCAACGGAGATACGACGCTTGGGGGCAACGTGTACCGGACAGATATCCTTGAGATCATAGAGGGGTATGCGCCTTGAGGCGGGAGCTTTCCCGCGGGCGGACAGCACTGTGAGAAGCGGGGCAGGGAAAATTTCCCTGTCCCGTTTTTTTACTTGACATATACCCATGGGGGGTATATGATGGGGATGAGAATAGATGCGAGTGATCGGGAGGATACTATATGGATGACAATTGTATTTGCCATAAGACAAAAGAGCGGAGCGACGAGGAGTACCAGAGCCTGATCCACAGACTGAACCGCATCGAGGGCCAGATCCGGGGGATTCGGGGCATGGTGGAAAAAAATGCGTACTGCACCGATATTCTCACACAGGTCGCGGCGGCCACTGCAGCGTTGAATGCGTTCAATAAGGAGCTGCTGGCCAGCCACATCCGTACCTGTGTGGCCAACGATATCCGTGAGGGGAAAGAGGAGACCATTGACGAGCTGGTGGGGACTCTGTGTAAATTGATGAAGTGAGCGGATGTTAGGGTATCCGCAGAAAGGAACTGAACATATGGAGCAATATTCTGTGACCGGGATGAGCTGTGCCGCCTGCTCTGCCCGCGTAGAAAAGGCAGTCTCGGCAGTGCCGGGAGTGGTTTCCTGTTCCGTCAGCCTGCTGACGAATTCCATGGGAGTGGAGGGTACTGCCGCCGCCGCCGACATTATCCGGGCGGTGGAGAATGCCGGGTACGGCGCAAAGAAAAAGGGGGCGGAACCGGCCGCCGGCACGCAAAATACGGCGGATGAGCTCGCGGACCACGAGACGCCGAAGCTGGTGCGCCGGCTGACTGCGTCGCTGATCTTCCTTGTGGTGCTGATGTATTTTTCCATGGGGCATATGATGTGGGGGTGGCCGCTGCCGTCGTTTCTGGAGGGCAACCATGTAGCCATGGGGCTGCTGCAGCTTCTGCTCTCCGCCGCGGTCATGATCATCAACCAGAAATTTTTTGTGAGCGGCTTCAAGGGGCTTTTGCACCGTTCGCCAAACATGGATACGCTGGTGGCGCTGGGCTCCGCGGCGGCGTTCGGCTACAGCACCTACGCCCTGTTTGCAATGACTGGGGCGCAGACCGCAGGAGACATGGAGCTCGTCATGCATTATATGGACGAATTCTATTTTGAGTCCGCCGCCATGATCCTTGCGCTCATCACGGTGGGGAAGATGCTGGAGGCGCGCTCCAAGGGGAAGACCACCAACGCTTTAAAAAGCCTGATGGCACTTGCGCCGAAGACTGCGAATGTCATCCGGGAGGGGCAGGAGATGACGGTGCCCGTGGAGCAGGTGGTCAAAGGCGATGTGTTTGTGGTGCGCCCCGGCGAGAATATTCCTGTGGACGGAATTGTGGTTGACGGAAACGGCGCGGTGGATGAGTCCGCCCTGACCGGAGAGAGCATCCCGGTGGATAAGGGGCCGGGAGACGCGGTCTCGGCCGCTACGGTCAACCAGTTTGGCTTCCTGCGCTGTGAAGCGCGGCGCGTGGGGGAGGATACGACCCTTTCGCAGATTATCCGGATGGTCAGTGACGCGGCGGCTACCAAGGCGCCCATTGCAAAGGTGGCGGACCGGGTATCGGGTGTTTTCGTGCCGGCGGTCATCGCCATCTCGGCGGTTACCATGATTGTCTGGCTTTTGCTGGGAGCGGACATCGGCTTTGTTCTGGCGAGGGGCATTACGGTGCTGGTCATCAGCTGTCCCTGTGCGCTGGGCTTGGCAACGCCGGTGGCCATTATGGTGGGAAACGGTGTGGGCGCAAGGAACGGCATTTTGTTCAAGACTGCCATCGCTCTGGAAAACGCCGGAAGGACGCAGATTGTGGCATTGGATAAGACGGGAACCATCACAAAGGGGGAGCCTGCGGTGACGGACCTTCTTGTCTGCGGCGCATCCGGCGAGGAGGAGCTGTTGTCCTATGCCTGCTCGCTGGAAAAAATGAGCGAACATCCCTTGGCGGCAGCAGTGGTAAAGCGGGCAGAGGAAGCCGGGCTGAAAGGGTATGAGGTCACGGATTTTGCGGCGCTGCCGGGCAACGGGCTTGCGGCAAAATGCGGCGGGATTTCTCTCACCGGGGGAAGCCTTTCCTACATCAGCCAAATAACCGCGGTTCCGGATGAAGTGACGAAAAAGGCAACTGCCCTTGCGTCGGAGGGGAAGACCCCGCTTCTGTTCACACTTGGCGACACGCTGCTCGGCATCATCGCCGTGGCGGATGTGATCAAGGAGGACAGTCCTGAGGCAATACGGACGCTGCAGAACATGGGAATCCGCGTTGTCATGCTCACGGGCGACAATCCGTATACCGCTGAGGCAATCGGAAAACAGGCGTGTGTGGATGAGGTGATCGCCGGGGTTCTGCCCGACGGGAAGGAGGCCGTGATTCAAAGGCTGAAAAAGCAGGGGCGGGTGGCAATGGTAGGGGACGGCATCAACGATGCCCCGGCTCTGACCAGCGCGGATATCGGCATCGCCATCGGCGCGGGAACCGATGTGGCAATTGACGCCGCGGACGTTGTCCTGATGAACAGCGCACTCTCCGACGTGCCTGCGGCGATCCGTCTCAGCCGAAGGACCCTGACCAATATCCACGAGAACCTGTTCTGGGCATTCATCTACAATGTGATTGGCATTCCCATTGCCGCAGGCGTCTTTGTGAAGGCCTTCGGGTGGGAGCTGAATCCGATGTTTGCCGCCGCGGCCATGAGCCTTTCCAGCTTCTGCGTGGTAACCAATGCGCTTCGGCTCAATTTTCTCGATATTCACTCGTCAAAACGTGACCGCAAGGTCAATAGAAATAAAATAAACACAATAAAGGAGGATGTTACAATGAAAAAAGAAATGAAGATTGAAGGTATGATGTGCGGACACTGCTCCGGCAGAGTGAAAGCGGCGCTGGAGGCCCTGACCGGGGTGGAGAGCGCAGAGGTCAGCCACGAGAGCGGGAACGCGGTGGTTACGATGAGCGCGGAAATCTCCGACGATGAGCTGAAAAAGGCGGTGGAGGACCAGGGCTACAGTGTGGCGGGCATAAGCAGCCTGTAATTGTGCCACGGCAACAAAGAGCGAATCGGAAAAGTACGAAAAATACGGCCGATCCGCTCTTTTTTTGTTGACAAAAGTTATCATATATGATAACTTTTTGAGTAGGGATTGCAAAGGACGGAAGGTGAAAATGGAGAAGGAACAGAGTGCGAGGCAGGATGTCGCCGAGCAGCTTAAGTCCGCCCGCAAAGCGCAGGGGGTGACGCAGGAGTGTCTGGCGGACCGGGTAGGGACGAAAAAATCCAACATATCCAGGCTGGAGAGCGGGAAATATAATCCGAGTCTGGATTTTCTGGTGAAGGTGGCCAAGGGACTGGGAAAGCAGATTCAGATCAAAATAAAGTAGAAAGGACAGGAAGAACAAAGGATGCCGAAGAAACTGGGAAAGTACAGGGATGATGACATTGAGCTGTGCCGGACGACGAACCGGCGCGTGAGCAGTGAGGCGGTGCAGGCGCTTTTAGAGGAGCGGATTCCCTTCACGAAGAATCACAAGAAGATTCCCTTTTACAAGAGAGAGCAGTATCAGGGAGCGAGTGAGCTCTGGGTGATCAGCACCAGCCCGCGCAGATACGGGCAGGCCCGGCGGGTGATCGACCGGATGGAACAGGTTTACCGGGATCGACTGGTACTTTCCAATTTTTAAAAAAGTTGAGATTTTCTTGTAAAAAAATGCGCAGGTGTGGTAGAATCGTTTTCAGGCAGTGCCGGAACGATTTGCGGCCTGCGCTTTTATGCGCATGCCCGCATGAGGAATATAGTCGCTTGCAGCGACATGCGGGCGGCGCGGCGAGCAGGGTACCCCCTGCCCGATTTGTGGAGGAATTTCTCAAAATGGAACGAAAACATACAGGTGGCAGCCGGGTGTGGAACTGGATGCCGGGAAAGGGGATCACGGTAATTCTGTTTGTCCTCTTCTCCGCAGCGGCATTCTGGCTGATGGAGAGCTACGAGCACAACCCGTTTCGGGAGGTGCGTCCCAAGGCGCAGGTGTTTAACCTCCTGCTGTTTGAGCTTGCCGCCCTTGCAATGTATCTGTTGACGAACGGCATGCGGCTGGCGATCCGGGTGGAGCTGGCGGCAGCCATGGTGTTTGGCCTTGTGAACCACTATGTCATGCTGTTTCGCTCAACGCCCTTTGTGCCCTGCGATCTTTTGTCGATCAAAACGGCGGCAACGGTGACGGACAACTATGATTTTACGCCGGGACCGCGGGTTGTGATTGTGACGCTGGGCTTTGTCCTGCTTTTTATTCTGGCGCATTTCCTGAAAAACGCGCCGCGCCCAATTTTTTGGTTCCGCTTTCCGATGGCGCTTCTTGCAGTCTCGGTGATCAGCACCTTTGCAGGCCGTCTGCAGGACGAGGCGTTTCAGGTGAAGCACTACCTTTACCCCTATCTGTTTACTCCGGCTTACATGACGAAGGTAAACGGCATGGCAGTGACCTTTGTCATGAATCTGCAGTACCTTCAGATTGGACAGCCAAAGGGGTATCACAGAGAGGAAGCAAAAGAGCTTCTTGCCTCCTACGAGGAGGAGGCGGCAAAACCGGGCGGGTATCCCAACATCATAGTAATTATGGACGAGGCGTTTTCGGAGCTGGCGGTTCTTGCGGAGCTTAAGACAAACGTGGATTACATGCCTTTTTTCCACGAACTGCAGCAGGGTGCCGAACATACAGTGACAGGGTACGCACAGGTTTCCGTGTGCGGAGGCAACACAGCCAACTCGGAATTTGAATTCCTGACCGGGCACACGATGGCTTTTCTGCCGAACGGAAGTATTCCATATCAGCAGTACATCAACGGAGAGATCCCCTCGCTTGCATCCCATCTTGCGGAGCTTGGATATCAGACCTTCGCCCAGCATCCCTACTACGCCAGCGGCTGGGAGAGGGATGAGGTGTATCCGCGGCTGGGGTTTGACCAGGCGGATTTCATTGACGGGTATTGGGATAGGAGCTATGTGAGAAACTATATTTCGGACGCCTGCGACTTTGCGCACGTGATCCGGACCTATGAGGAGAAGGAGCCGGGGCGGCCCGCGTTTATTTTTAACGTGACGATGCAGAATCACGGCGGCTACACGGAGGAATACGAGAATTTTACCGAAGAGGTTGAGGCGGAGGGCGGAAGCGCGGCACTCAATCGGTACCTGTCGCTGCTGAAGCTGACCGATGAGAGTCTGCGGGCTCTGATCAGATATTTTGCGGAGGCAGAGGAACCGACGGTGATCGTCTTTTTCGGAGATCATCAGCCGAACGATTTTGTTGTGCGCCCCGTCTGGCGCACAAACGGCATAGACAGCAGCAATTTGACCGGGGAGCAGCAGAGGATGCGCTATCAGGTGCCGTTTCTCATATGGGCAAACTATGACATACCGGAAGGCACGGGAGTGCACACCAGCTTAAATTATCTCGCGGGGTATGTGCTGGGGCTTGCGGGTGTGCCAAAGAGCGCCTATCAGAATTATCTGTCCGGGCTGCAGGAGCATTATCCGGTGATCTCTGCTGCGGAATTGATGGATACCGGAACCGAAGAGCTTTTGACCTATCAGAGGCTGCAGTATTATCAGTTGTTTGATTATGATGAGTGAAACCATGTTGCAGAGGATATTTGAGCGCATAAAGAATTGCGGAAAAAACAATAGAGGACCATATCTGGCGGCATTTTTGATTCCGCTTTTGATCTGTGTGATCATCTGCATAGGCAACAATGTCTACCCGTTTGGCAGCCAGTGCATTCTACACGTAGATATGTACCATCAGTACTGCCCGTTTTTTGTTGAGTTTCTGAACAAGCTGAGGGGCGGGGAGAGCCTGATGTATTCCTGGCATCTCGGCCTGGGGAGCGATTTTGTTTCGCTCTATGCCTACTATCTGGCAAGCCCGTTAAACTGGCTGATTGTACTGTGGCCCTCCGGGTATGTCATCGAATTTATGACGGTTCTGATTTTGGTCAAAATTGCGCTCAGCGGACTTGCGTTTTTTTATTTCCTGCGCGTGCACTTTGGGCTGATTGGAAGGGACGGGCGTTTTCACAGCCGCACGGTGCTTCCGGCGCTGGTGTTTTCCACGGCCTATGCGCTGTCCGGCTTTGTGGCGGCGTACAGCTGGGACATCATGTGGCTGGACTGTATTGCGCTGTTTCCGGCGATCATGGCGGGGCTGGAGCTGCTGGTCAGGGAGGGAAAGGTTGTTCTCTATTATGTGAGCCTTGCCGTCTGCATTTTTGCGAATTATTATATCTCCATCATGATCTGCATTTTTCTGGTGTTCTATTTCTTTCTCCTCTTTTTGCGGGAGGGCAGACCGGCCTTTGGAGACAAAAGAAGGCATTGGAGGTTCGCTGCGTTTAGGAGATTTACCGTATGTTCGGCACTTGCGGGGGGAACCTCTGCAATTTTACTGCTCCCCGAGATTGTGGTGCTCAGTGTCTCCGGATCGGCGGGCGGTGATTTCCCTGAGAAGACGGAATGGTATTTCAGTGTTCTCGCAGAGCTTGGACGCGGCACGACTGCCGCTTCGGTTTACACGGGCAACGACCACTGGCCGAACCTCTACGCGGGCGCGTTTACGCTTCTTCTGGTGTGGCTGTACCTCTTAAACCGCAGGATTTCGTGGAAGGAAAAGCTTCCGCGTTTTCTGATGCTGGGCTTTTTCCTCGTAAGCTTTGCAAATAACCGGCTCGACTATATCTGGCATGGCATGCATTTCCCGCAGTCCCTGCCGGGGCGTCAGTCATTTATCTATATCTTCATGCTGCTGTCGATGGGATTCGCCACGGTGCGCAAATGGAAGGGGACAAGGCTCTGGCATATTGTCGTGTCGGTGGTGGGGGCGATCGCCCTTCTGATGGCAGCAAGCTCCGCGGGGAATGAGAGTGTGACGGAGCCGTATGCGTACGTGGTCACGGCGCTCCTCATTGCCGTCTACGGAATCCTCATGCTTGTGGCGAAGCTGACAGGGACGCGACCGAGACGGATCGTTGCAGGCTTTGCCATGGCGGCTGCGGTGATTGAGCTGGGGGTCAACATGGCGCTCACCGGTTTTTCAGTCACAAGCCGCACAAGCTACACCGAAAAGCAGAGGGATTACCGCGCGCTCTTGGAGCTCGCACAGGAGCGGGAGGGTGAAAATGCGTTTTTCCGCGTGGAGGACACCGGGCGGAAGACAAAAAATGACAACACGCTGTACGGATATGCCTCAGGCACAATCTTTTCCTCTCTCATGAACCTTGAGGTCAGCCATCTCTATCAGGGGCTGTACATGGAGGGAGGAAAGAATTTTTACTCCCACAACGGCGCGACGGCGCTGACCTCCGGCATGCTTTCTGTGAAGTACTACCTCTCAAACAGTCCGATGGATGAGGATTTATACCGCACGCTGGTGGGGCAGAGCGGGACAAGCTACCTGTACGAGAATAAGTACTGTCTGCCCCTCGGGTATGTCCTTGACCGGGAAACGGCCGAGGGATGGGAGCCGGAGAGGTCGTACCGTTTTCGCTCGCTCAACGCCTTCGCGGCAGCGGTGGGCGGCGGGAAGAATTTGCTGGACAGCGTATACTGTGACAGTCAGGTGGAGCCCGGAAGCACAACGGTTA
>JAFLRQ010000005.1:9479-34270 GCA_022511395.1 Agathobacter sp.
TGGAGCCTTCGCGTGGACGGCGAACCGGCGGAGATAACTGCCTGGCAGAATGCCCTGATCGGCGTCGATCTTGCATCGGGGGAGCATGAGATTGAACTGTGCTACACGACCCCGTATATCCGGGAGGGTGCGGCGGTCAGCGTTGCCTGCGTGCTGTTGTTTGCCGTTTACGCAGCGGGCAGGGGGCGAAAAAGGAAAGGCGGAACGGGGCAATGAAAAAGAAAATCAGTATTGTTGTGCCCATGTACAACGAGGAGGCGACGCTGCAGGCCTTGTATGAGGAGCTGTGCCGGGTGCGGGAGAAGATGCCGGACTATGCGTTTGAATATCTGTTTGTGAATGACGGATCGAAGGATAAGACGCTGGCCATGATCCGGGAGCTCGCCGCAAAGGATGAGGATGTGCGCTACGTGTCCTTTTCCCGCAACTTCGGGAAGGAGGCGGCGCTCTATGCGGGACTATCCAACGCCGTCGGCGACTATGTGGCGACGATGGATGCGGATCTGCAGGATCCGCCCGCTTTGCTGGTGCAGATGATGGGAATTCTCGAGGAGGGAACCTATGACAATGTGGCGAGCCGCCGGGTGGACCGAAAGGGCGAGCCGCCGATCCGTTCCCTGTGCGCGCGGATGTTCTACCGGATGCTCCGGAGGATTTCCGAGATTGATATTGCGGACGGCGCGAGGGACTATCGGCTGATGAGCCGGCCGATGGTGAACTCCATCCTTTCTCTGGGCGAGTACAACCGCTTTTCCAAGGGGATTTTTGCGTGGGTGGGCTATGAGACCAAGTGGCTGGAGTACGAGAACGTGGAGCGCACTGCGGGGGAGACCAAGTGGAGCTTTTTTAAGCTGCTCCGATACTCCATGGACGCGGTTATGAATTTCTCCAACACGCCGATTCGGATTTCGTCCTATCTGGGACTTGTGCTCACGCTGGTCTCCTTTATCGCAATTGTGGTGGAGGTGATCCGGGCGCTGGTGTTTGGCGATCCGGTGGCGGGCTGGCCGTCCTTAGTGTGTATCGTCACATTTATTGGCGGCATTCAGCTCTTCTGCATGGGAATTATGGGACATTACATCTCCCGGACTTACATGGAGGTCAAGCGCAGGCCGCACTATATCGTGAAGGAATCAAACTGCGAACATGTGGAGCCAAATAACTGAAAAAACCGTGTTCACATAATTTTTAAAATGTTTTGGTTTACGAAACGGGTAAAACAATGTTATAATGCCTTTGTTTGAATGCAGAGGAGAGAAAAGGAGATCTGATCATTATGAATAAGGAAAACAAAAAAATGGCGCAGGAGCGCAGGGCGCAGCAGAGGAATAAGCAGGAGAAGAAAAAGAAAATTTTGGACTTTCTCGGGCTTTGGGGTCCGGTTGTGCTGATTGTGGCGGTGGTGGTTGTGCTGATTGTGGCGATTGCAACCTCCGGGGGATCGGACGGTGACGGCTCTGTTTACGTGGACGATGACGGAAATGTGTATGAGGTCGGCGATTGGAGCGAGGTCGATGATGACGACGATGACTTTGGCGATGACGACGATGATGACGATCTTACGCTTGACATGACGGACGGACGTGTGGTTGAGGACGGCGACATCGTAAATATTGACTATGTCGGAAAAGTGGACGGCGTGGCCTTTGAGGGCGGCGACACCAAGGGGCGGGGAGCCGATCTTTGGATCGGGTCCAATGAGTATATTGACGGCTTTGAGGAGGCTATCATCGGCCATGCGGTGGGCGAGACCTTTGACCTTGTGGTGACATTCCCGGATCCGTATAAGAACAACCCGGACCTGTCGGGCAAGGAGGCTGTGTTTACCACTACCATCAATGGAGTTTATGATTAAGAAAGGGGAAAATGATGAGAAACAAGAAAGCAATTGCAATGTTGGCGCTGGCGGCTATGATGATTGCGCTTCCGGCCTGCGGGGATGCAGAGCCGACAGGAGGGCCGCAGACGGAGGCCACAGACAACCGAGAGACGGAGGGGGACACGGATATGGACATGAGCGAGGCAATCAAGGACGCAATTGAACAGGAGACAAAGGATGTGGACTCGGAGCTGCCGACCGAGACTTCGGAGGACAAACCCACGGGAAAAGAGCGGGAGGCGACTGCCGAAATCAGTGATAAGATCAATGTAAAATATATTATCCCAAGGAGCGGGGAAGCGGGGAGAATTGAGAAGATTTCCTATACGACCCACGATTATTTCGGCGACGGCGCTGAGATCACCAAGCAGGCGAATGTGTACCTGCCTTACGGATACAGCGAGGACAAGAAGTACAACGTGCTCTACCTCATGCACGGAATCGGCGGAGATGAGAACGAGTGGGGCATGACCGGAACCAATTCCAAGGTCAAGTGGATCATGGACAATCTGGCTTACAACGGGGACATTGATCCCTTCATCGTGGTGACTCCGAACGGACGCTCGGCGGCGAACCATGCAAGCAGCGGCTCTGACATGAATTCCTTCTATGTGTTTGGGCAGGAGCTCAGGAATGACCTGATCCCCTACATTGAGAGCAACTACTCCACCTATGCGGAGTATGACGAGAACGGCTATGACCTCACTGTCGCAAGAAAGCACCGCGCAATGGCGGGATTGTCCATGGGCGGTATGCAGACGATCAACATCGGAATCGGTGAGTGCGTGGACATCATCGGGTATTTCGGCGCGTTCTCCGCGGCACCTACCAGCAATACGGCTGCGAATACCGCCAATATTTTGAAGGACAATACCTACGAGATCTACTACTTCTACAACATCTGCGGCACCAGCGACGGGATTGCAATGGCCAGCGCGTCCGCGGCTGCAAAGAATCTTCCGATTGTGTGCAAGCAGTTCGATCCGGAGAAGAATTTCATGTGGCAGGAGGTGGCCGGCGCACATGATTTCAACGTCTGGTATCTGGGCTTTTACAACTTTGCACAGATTGCCTTTATTGAGAACTATGGCGAGTGATTGAAGGGCAAAAAGAAAAGTCTTGCAATATATGCCAGTTTATAGTAAAATCTCCGAGGAGAGTTACTCGGATATTGAAGGAGGAAGATCGAATGATTTCAGCAGGAGATTTCAGAAACGGTGTTACCATTGAGCTTGAGGGAAATATATATCAGATCATTGAATTTCAGCATGTGAAGCCCGGAAAGGGCGCGGCGTTTGTGCGCACCAAGCTCAAGAACATTGTCAGCGGAGGCGTGGTTGAGAAAACCTTCCGTCCGACAGAGAAGTGCCCGACCGCCCATATTGACCGCAAGGACATGCAGTATCTGTATGAGGACGACGATTTCTATCATTTCATGGATGTGGAGACCTACGACCAGGTGGATCTCACGAAGGACAATGTGGGTGACGCGTTAAAGTTCGTGAAGGAGAACGAGATGGTCAAGATCTGTTCTTACAAGGGCAATGTGTTCGCTGTGGAGCCGCCGCTGTTTGTGGAGCTGGCGATCACCGAGACGGAGCCGGGCTTTAAAGGTGATACCGCCACAGGCGCGACCAAGCCTGCCACCGTGGAGACCGGAGCCACCGTTATGGTGCCGCTGTTCGTGGAGCAGGGCGATGTGATCAAGATTGACACAAGAACCGGAGAATACCTTTCCAGAGTATAGTTTTGACGGAGCAATTTTCCTGCTGGCTATTTATGCTGCATTGTAGTATAATAAAGCCAGCAGGTTTTTTTTCGGACGGAGATGAGAGATGGGAGAAAGCGGGCGTTACCGGCTGCGGAGGGCGGCCGGGCTGTGCTGGCTTTTGGATATGCAGCAGAGCGGAGCGAAGAGCGCAGGAGTGGTATCCTTGAATGAGACGGGCGCTTTTATCTGGGAGCAGTATATGCGCTTACAATCAGAGGAGGCGGTGGCGGAGGCTGTCAGCGCCTGTTTTTCAATTCCGCGTGAGGAGAGTCTGGAGGATGTCCGGCAGTTTTTGGCACAGCTAAAGAGGCAGGGACTGGAATTGTGATTGGAGAGTAAGGTTACATGGACGTTTTGCTGGTTGGCAGCCTTGGCACTCTCATGCAGAGGCTGGTCGATAAACTGGATAAGGAAAAGCATCGGGTCTTTATCCTGACGGAGGAGGGGAAAGAAATCCCCGGCTGCCGCCGCGCGTTTGAGACTTATCGGTTCGACTATGAGGATGTGTGTACCAGAGAGGTGTTCTTCAGCGTCAAGCCGGATGTCACGCTTTTTTTGGGCGCTTACGACACGAATTTCCACTGGGATGACAGGAAGAATGTCATTGCAAAATATTCCGCGTCCCTGCTCAATATGCTGGTGGCGTACTCCACCATCGGAAAAGGCCGCTTTGTCTATCTCTCCTCGGACATTGTGTTTCACGGGCTTACCGTGGGGAGCGACTCCCGGGTGGTGAACAATGTCGCGGACAATCCCAAGGCACAGTCGATTGCCATGGGCGAGAAGGTGTGCGAGGATTACCGGACCATGATGGGAGCGGACGTGGTTGTGCTGCGGCTGGACCATCTGTACGGAATTCCGAAATACCCGAGCGAGATGGACGATGTGTGCGCAAGGATGATCATGGAGGCGCTGGAAACAGGGGAGATCACGCTGAGCGGGGGCTCTACGGTGCGCGTCGAGGATGAGCTTGGGGTGCCGGAGACGATCGCCGCAGGCAATTTCACCATCGACTCCGAGAAAAGTTTTTCGCTTTTGGCGATACCGGACGCAGTGGATTTCATCTACCAGGTGCTTGTGGCGGAGGAATGCGGGCGCTCCCTGTACCAGATTTCACGCTACTACAGCATGACAGAGACAGAGATTGCCGAGAAGGTTAGGGAATGCCTCAGGGGACGAAACGGGGAGGGGAAGGTTGCGCTTGTCACGCAGGCGGATAAAAATGAGAACAGCATCATGCTGACGGAGCACTCGTTTGGCGAGGAGTTCAACATGCATATCATGCACGCGCCGTCCCAGATGATCCCGGAGCTTGTCGATTACCTGAAGCGGAACTTCAGCCGTTTTTCCAAGCTGGAAAACCATAGGGAGAGTCTGGCCAGCCGACTCAAAAACAGTATGCATGACCTGATCCATGCAATGATTCCCTTCGTCGAAAACATGATCTGTTTTATCCCGTTTTTTATGCTGAACAACCGCGCGGTGGGAAACGAGCTATTTCAGGATCTGGATTTTTATCTCCTGTATGTACTGCTCTTTGCGATTGTACACGGGCAGCAGCAGGCAATTTTTTCGAGCCTGCTCGCCATTGCGGGATACTGCTTCAGACAGATGTACAACCGCTCAGGGTTTGATGTGATTCTGGACTACCACACCTATGTCTGGATGGTCCAGCTCTTGATTCTCGGCTTTACCGTGGGCTATATGCGCGACCAGCTTCGCTCGATCCGGGATGAGTACGATAACGAAATTGAATTTTTAAAGAAGCAGCTGCGCGATATGTCCGATATTAACCGGAGCAATGTCCGCGTCAAGGATGTGCTGTCCGACCATCTGATCAACCAGAATGACAGTATGGGAAAGATCTATGACATCACGGTGCAGCTGAACCGGTATCAGCCCGCAGAGGTTCTTTTCTACGCGGCGGAGGTTCTCGCGAAGATTATGCGAAGCGGGGATGTGGCGATCTATACGGTGGCGAACCGCTCCTATGCAAGGCTTTTTTCCTCGACCTCCGCGAACGCCCGCAAGCTGGGCAATTCGATCAATTACACGGAAATGACGGAGATGTACGGCGCGCTGTCCGAGCATAGGGTATATATCAATAAAACCATGGATGCGCAGTATCCGCTGATGGCAGATGCCATCTACGCGGAGGACGACGAGATGCAGCTGATCCTGATGGTGTGGGATATCCCGTGGGAGCGGATGACGCTGGGGCAGGCAGATATGCTGGCCATCACGGGCTTTCTGATTCAGAACGCGGTGCTGCGCTCCAACCGCTATATCGCTGCGCTCTCGCAGCAGCGATACATTCCGGGTACTCATATCTTGGAGCCGGATGCGTATGCGGAGCTTGTGGAAGCGTTCCTTCGGGCGCGGAGCAGAAACCTTACCGCCTGCTCCCTCTTAAGCATCGATATTACAGGTGTTTCCGAAACACAGGCGGATGCGGAGCTTGTAAAGCTTGTGCGGCAGACGGATTATGTCGGGAAGGTGTCGGAGGGGAATCTTCAGGTGCTCCTCGCAAATACGGATGCGTCCGGCGTCGGGTTCGTCAAGCAGCGGTTTGAGGAGGCGGGCTTCCTCTGCCAAATTGAGGAGACTGTGAAAGCATGAGGACAGAGAGAGTTGTTTTTATCTGCATATTGGTACTCAACGCACTTGCCGCGTGCCTGTATTTTGTGTGGGGCTGCATGGTGCAAAAGAGCAGCAGGGAGCGGGAGAGCCGCACAAACACCTCCATGACCAGGAGCGGTTATGCGCTGAAATCGATCATTATGCTGCTCTGTCCGGTGGTGGGACTACTCTTTTTTGCCCTCTCCAGACTTATTTACCTGTGCCTGTTCCGGAGTGAGGTTGACCTGGAGGATGTCATTTTCGGTAAGGATAAGGTGGTTGCAGAGCGGAAAGCGGAGGAGGAGCGGGAGCGCAACCGGGTGCCTTTGGAGGAGGCGCTCGCCGTGTGCGACAAAAACAGCCTGAGAGATTTGATGCTGGACATTATTCAGGGCAATGTGGACAATACGCTCTCGTCGATTGTCCTCGCCCTAAACAGTGAGGATACGGAGACCTCCCACTATGCAGCCGCGGTGCTGAGGGATGCGTTCAATGATTTCCGCCTGAAGTCGCAGGAAATCTACAATGCCATGGAGAGAGGCGGGCGGGATGCGGCCGCCAATGCGTGCCTGCTCATCGAATATATGAACGGCATCCTCTCGCAGGAGGTCTTCACGGACATGGAGCAGAACTCATTTGTGGAGATGATGGAGGAGGCCTGCAGCTACCTGAATGAGAGCGAGGAGGACCGGCATCTTTTGACCTGCGAGTATCTGGAATGGCTGATTGTCCGTCTGCTGCATATCAGGCGGTATGGGAGTGTGAAACGCTGGTGTGAGGTCATTGAGGAGATGTATCCCGACGAGCTGGCGACCTACACGGTTCAGTTGAAGCTCTATTTCAGCACACAGGACAGGACTCATTTTTTCGATGTGCTGAACCGGCTGAAACAGTCCAATATTGTGATTGACCGGGATACGCTGGATTTAATCCGGGTGTTTAGCTGACAGAAAGGAGCTGCGGGAAATAATGTCAATGACTGTGGTGACAATTTTACAGTTGATCACAGTGTCCGTCATCTACTGCGGTATGACGGTGCTTCTTCCTGCGCTCGTGTTTCATAAAAAGCTGCAGCAGGAGCGTCTGTGCGTCCGGTTCCTCGCCTATCTGCTCACAGGCAATTTCTATCTGATGAACCTGGTATTTGTGCTGCAGCTGCTGCATATCTCCAATCGGTTTACGCTGATTTTGTTCACGGTGGTTCCGGCGCTTTGGGCGGCGGTAAGGATCAACCGGCTGGATGTGAAGGGGTATGCAATTGATGCGGTGAAGCAGGTGCGGCGTTTTTTTGAGGGAACCATGGGGGTGCGGCTGGTTGTCAGCAACGCATACCGGGGCGCCGCACGCGGGCTGAGGAAGCCGCTGAGGAAGATTCTGCATGATTTCCGGGAGGATTTTTTGGACTGGGCGGGTACCGCCCTTGTGGTGTTTCTGGTGCTGTGGCTGTTTGGCACAAATCTGCTGAAGACGTTTGGATACTGTGCCTCCGATATTCCGGTGCACAATTACTGGATCAATGAACTGGGCAACAACAATATTTTTGCGGCCGGCGTATACCCGTATGGGTTTCACTGTCTGCTGTACTATATCCATGAAGTGTTCGGCATCGAGACCTTTGTGCTCCTTCGGCTGTTCTGTCTGGTTCAGACGATGCTGGTACACCTTGTGCTGCTGGCGTTTTTAAAGATTGTCTGCCGCACAAAATATATGCCCTATCTGGCCCTGATGCTGTACACCTTCGGCAATTTCTGGAATTCAAATGTGATCAAGCGCTTTTATTCCTCGCTTCCGCAGGAGTTCGGCATGATTTTTATCCTTCCGGCTGCAGTTTTTCTGATCCTGTTTTTTCCCGCGCGGAAAAAGGAGCAGGGGGAAAAGGGCATTTGGCTGCAAAGTACGCGTTACCTGGTGCTGTTTGGAATGAGCTTTTCCATGACGCTGGCGGTTCACTTTTACAACACCATGATTATCGGGTTGTTCTGTCTGGGAATTGCCGCGGGGTATCTGGGAATGCTGTTTCGCCGGGCGTATTTCGGGCGGATTATGCTGGCAGGAGTGATCAGTGTTCTGGTGGCGGTGCTGCCCATGGGAATTGCCTACGCGACGGGGACGCCGCTGCAGGGCTCTCTCGGCTGGGGAATGAACATTATCAAGGGCACCTCCGGGCAGGAGGAGCAGACTCCCGCCGATTCCGAAGTGCAGGAGCCGCAGGATGTGCCCGGGGCAGAGCCCTCAGATTCCCAGGCCAATGCCCCTTCGGGCGGCGGGGAAGGTGTGATCGTGCAGCCAAAGCCGGAAAAACCGGCAAAGCCTCCGCTCAAGGAGAGGCTGCAGAATCTGTACCAGTCACTGCAGATTGCGGTAAATACGCATATTCTTGGTCATGTTGATGCGAAGGGAGTGACCCTGTGGCTGCTCACTGTGCCTTTGTCCGCACTGTTGGGCCTGATGTATCTCTTCACAAAGAATGACAAGACATACGGAAGTATGCTGATTTCCGTTGCGGTCTTTCTGTTTCTGATGTGTGTACTTTTGATATCGTCCCGGCTGGGAATTCCCGCGCTGATGGAACCCATCCGGTGCAGCATATACTTATCCTATATGCTGGCGGCCGCCGTGGCACTCTGCATAGATGCCGCCGTGAGCCTTGTGCTCGGAAAGCTGCCCCATGCGTGGATCATGCATTTTGCCTCCCTTGCGGTGGTTGCTGCTCTGACCATGTGTGTCATTGCGGACGGGAAGGCGAAGACGCCGATTTATATTGAGGGGCTGGAGACCAACGGGGCGATCACCTGCCTGACAAACATTTTGAAGGATGAGGAGAATTGGATGTTTACCATCTGCTCGGCAAATGACGAGCTGCGCATGATGGAGGATTACGGCTACCACTATGAGACCATTACCTTTTTGCGGGAGATGGAGGGCAGAAGACAGGCGAATTACCTGACAATTCCCACTCCGCGAATCTATTTCTTTATTGAAAAAATTCCGGGCAATTACACATTATCCTATGCCGGAAGCGGGCGGACCGTCTCCGAGGAGGGAGCCGCCCATGCACTCCCGGGAGGAACGGGTATTTCCATGTACAAGGGAGAGAGCCGCTATATTGTGATGTCCCGGATGTATTACTGGGCAGAGGCTTTTCGGGAACTGTATTCGACAGAGATGAGAGTCTATTACGAGACGGAGAATTTTATCTGCTATGTGCTTGAGCAGAATCCCTACCGGCTGTTTGACCTCGCGATTGATTACGGCTACAATACGCAGTAAGGAGCGGACCGTTCATGGTATCACGCAGAAACTTTTTTGCCATGGGGCTGACGATGCTGATTCTGTTTTTTATGTTTCAGTTTACGGGTATGGTAAAAAACGCATTAAATGAATATAGTGTCAATGAGTACGAGTCGGCTGCTTCGGCGGCGCTTTCCGCCGGCAGCATGTATTCCGCGGCATCTGCCGGCTCATGGGCAGGGGACGCTGACATGGGAGAAAGGCCCTGTATTCTTTTTGTGGGAGATGAGGGTTCCGGGGATATCCGAGAGGTCGTGCGGTGGTGGTGTACCTACACAAAGCGGGGGCTATTGGAGTGCAGTGAGCTCTCGGAAGCCGTTTTTGCGGACAATGGCCTGGCGGCGGCAGTGATTGACGGGGAAAGCATTGAACTGAGACAGGCGCTCCCGGTTTTGAAAGAGATGGCAGAGCGGGGGATTCATTTGATATTCGCGCGTCTGCCGGAGGCGGCAGAACTGGAGAGATATTCGGATTTTCGTGAATTTATCGGCATTCGGGATGTTCATATGAGGCGCGTGGAGCTGAGCGGGATCCATGTGTTTGACGGCTTTCTGCTGGGCGGGGAGAAAATCTATGAGAACAGGCCGGATGAAGAGGAGAAGATGGACTTGGAGCTTGAGGTGCCCTGGTACATGACCGGCACCGGGACCAAGACCTACATCATGGGGATATTGGAGGATCAGGGCGAATATAAGAATGAGATGCTGCCCGCCATCCTGTGGCGCAAGAGCGTGAAGAATGCCAAAATCTTCTGTGTGAACGCGGACTATCTCACCCATATGTACGGCATTGGATTTTTGAATGCCATGATGGCGGATACCGATGTCTGCGAGATCTATCCGGTAGTGAACGCGCAAAGCTTGTCGGTGGCAAATTTCTCCGGCTTTGCCGACGAGAACGGGGCTCGGATGGAGGAGCTCTACAGTCTGTCGCAGACAGCGGTGTACCGGGAGCTCATATGGCCGGCGCTGGTGTCTGTCACGTACCGGAGCGGCTCCAAAATCTCGCTTCTGGCGGCACCCCAGCTTGACTACGGGGACGGGATTGAGCCGAATGTCCAAAATCTGATCTATTATATGAAGCTGCTCAGGGAGGAGCATGGGGAGCTGGGGATTTCCGCATCCTCGCTGCCGGATGTCACGCCCGCCGGGCGGCTGGAAAGAGACAGGCCGTTTTATCAGGAGGGGGCAGGGGACTACGCAATGTTAAGCCTCTATCTGGGAGATGCAGGGGATATCAGGGAGCTTGCAGGGCAGCCCTTGCTCAATAAGGTGAGGACCGTCGCGGCGGTTCCGGCAGGCGAGGAGCCGCTGGTCAGTTATCTGGATGAAAATATCACGCTGCAGAATGCCATACATCTGGCGGAAACGCACACATACACGGACGACCTGGCGCTGATGGGAATCCAGACGGCTCTCGGGTATTCCAATATTGTGCTGGACCTGCAGAAGGTGTCCGATCCGCCGTCGGCCGATTATTACTGGGAAAAGTTCGCCCGGGAGATCTCACAGAACATTGTTACCTACTGGAAGAATTACCGGTGCTTTGAGGGGACGACGCTGTCGGAGAGCGATGAGAGGATCCGAAGGTTTCTGGCGCTGGATTACCGGGCTGCGGAGCAGGAAAACAGAATCATTCTTAAGAGAAATGATGTGGAGGGACCGGTGTGGTTTTTGCTGAAGGTGAACGGCAGGACGGTGAAGCATATGGAGGGAGGAACCTGTGAGGCGCAGAAGGGCGGTTATTACCTGATTGAGCTGGACGCACAGAGCGCGGTGATCGAGCTTGAGGAGGAACAGGTCGGTATTCATAATTAGAGCGCAGGGGTATCTATGAAGATTTGTATTGTTGCAGAGGGTTGTTATCCCTATGTGGTGGGCGGGGTGTCCAGCTGGATACACAGTCTGATACAATCCTTTCCGGAGCATGAATTTATTGTGCTGGCCATATTGGCGAACCGGTCTCTCCGGGGAAAGTTCGTGTATGAACTGCCGGAGAATCTGACGGAGGTCTATGAGCTGTATCTGGAGGATCGGGACTGGATTTCCGGAAAAAAAGAGCAGGGACATCACGAGAGGCTGACGGAGGAGGAGTATGGGGCACTCAAGAGCCTGCTTCTCAACCAAAATGTAAAATGGAAAAGGCTGTTTAAGTTTTTTTCCGAAAAAAATTTTTCCCTGAACGACCTGCTGATGGGACCCGATTTTTTCAACGCGGTGCAGGAGGTTTATCTGCTGCGCTACCCGGAGGTGGTGTTTGCCGATTTCCTGTGGACGATGCGCTCCATCTATCTGCCGCTGTTTTTGACGCTGAAGATGGATGTGCCCTATGCGGATCTGTACCACTGTGTTGCCACGGGCTATGCGGGGGTTCTGGGCTGCATGGCAAAATATAAATACCGGTATCCCAACAACTGCAGGCTGATGCTCTCGGAACACGGAATCTATACCAGAGAGCGCGAGGAGGAACTGATTAGGGCATCGTGGGTGGAGGGCATTTACAAGAATGTCTGGATCGAGCAGTTTAAAAAGATGTCAAAGCTTGCCTACAGCGAGGCGGAGGTTGTGACCAGCCTTTACGAGCACGCGAGGGAGCTGCAGATTGAGCTGGGCTGCCCGAGTGAAATCACGATGGTGACCCCGAACGGCATCGATGTGAAACGCTTTCAGGTGAAGCCGGGACAGGAGCGCACGGTGGAGCCTGACATGATCCATATCGCCGCGGTGGTGCGCGTCACGCCGATCAAGGATATCAAGACGATGATCCGGGCGTTTGCCTTTGCAAAGGAGAAGGTTCCCGCGCTGAAGCTGTGGATCATGGGCCCCTTTGATGAGGATCCGGATTACGCGCAGGAGTGCATGGAGCTGGTGGAAATCCTCTCGGTGAGGGATATCGTGTTCACGGGGCGGGTCAATGTGCCGGATTATTTGTGGCAGATGGATATGACCATTCTGACAAGCATCAGTGAGGGACAGCCGCTCACGATTCTGGAGGGCTTTGCGGCCCACAAGCCGGCGATTGCCACCGATGTGGGCAACTGCAGGGGACTCCTCTACGGGGAGGGGGATTCCTTTGGAAATGCGGGCATTCTCGCGCATGTGATGAACGTGGAGGAGATCACGGCGGCGATTCTGGAATTGTCCTACAGCCGCGGGAAGCGGGAACAGATGGGAGAGAACGGCTATCGGCGCCTGATGTCCCGCTATAAGATCGAGGATATGAGAAAGACCTATCGGAAGATCTATCAGGATTTCGAAGATTGGATGTAAGGAGGTGGTGACATGGCAGGAATCGGAATCAAGCTCAGCCGGATATTCAGCAAGGAGACCATTTTGACCAACCTCCTTGGCTTTGGATACAGTATGATGGTCACGGTGACCCCCATGTTTGTCGTCATCGCCAACATTATGCTCATGAGCTGGGTGCTCGGGTATAACACCATGGGGTATGCGAGCAGGAATCTTTTCTCGGCGTCCATGCTGTACATCTTTATTTTTTCCCTGCTGACGGCATCGCCCTTCAATGCGGTGTTGTCGCGCTATCTGTCGGATGTCATTTACGACGAGGACTACGGAGACATTCTGCCGTGCTACTATGTGGGAATGATACTGAATGTCATATTCAGCTGTCTGTTTGGGATTGTGTTCTGCATCCGCTGGTATCTGGTGGGGAATGCGCCCCTCTACTATGTGTTTACAAGCTTTTGCGGGTATATTGCGCTGGTGCTGGTGTTCTATTCCATGCTGTACCTGTCGATCTGCAAGGACTACAAGAAAATATCCGCCTTTTTCTTTTCGGGCATGCTGGCGGCGTTTCTGCTGTCACTGCTGTTTGTGCGCGTGTTTCGCATGGACATCGCCTACAGTATGCTGCTTGCGCTCACGATGGGCTTTGTGTGCACGGCGGTGCTGGAGAATGCGACCATACAGCGCTATTTCAAGTTCAACAGCAACCGTTACCGGAAGGTGCTGTCCTACTTTAAGATATACTGGAAGCTGGTGGTGATCAATTTCGCCTATTCGCTGGGGCTCTACATCCACAATTTTGTGTTCTGGAGGTCGGAGCTTCGCACGGTGGTGGACAATGTTTTTGTGATGGCGCCCTCCTATGATGTGGCGACCTATCTGGCGATGATTACCAACATTTCGGCCTCCGTCATTTTTATTGCAAGGGTGGAGATGCATTTCCATGACCGCTACAAGGCGTACTCCGAGGCCGTGACAGGCGGCAGGTGGCAGGATATCAACAACACGAAAAAGCGAATGTTCCGCCAGCTCTCCGGAGAGCTGATGAGCCTTGTGCGGCTGCAGTTTATCGTGTCAGTTGTGGTGTATCTGGTGCTTCTGATTTTTTTGCCGAGATTCGGATTTGCCGGAATGCCGTTGATGATTTACCCCTGCCTGGCAGCCGGATATTTTATCTTGTTTGTCATGTACGCAGAGATTATTTTTCTGTATTATTTCAATGATATGAACGGTGCGCTGCTCACGACGCTGTCTTTTTGCATCATGACCTTTCTGGGGAGCTGCGCTGCGCGGACTCTGTCGGAAATCTGGTATGGGCTCGGAGTGGTCATTGGAAGTGCGGTGGGCTTCTGCATCGCATACTCGCGCATTCAGTGGGTGGAGCGGCATCTGGACAATCATATTTTCTGCAGGGGTATCCTTTTCCCTGCGACCAAGGAGAGGAAACCGACCGCAAAGGTATATCCGAAGTAGGAGGAGAAAGCTATGACGTTTACGGAAATTTTCGGAATTGTGATGATTGCGCTCGGCGCAGTGCTGGTGGTGCTGGATTTTCTGGCCTACGCGAAAAAAAAGCTCACGGACGGGCTCGGGCTGATCTGGCTGGTGTTTGCGGCGCTGCTTGTGGGCGCCGGGATCGCCTTTCTTGTGGCAAAGCAGGCCCTCCTTATGGTCCTGCTGATTCTGATGGTGGTTCTGGTTTTGTTTCTCTTTGGCATCAGTCAGGTGGTGTCTGAGCTTGTGATGAAAAATCGGGAGCTGGCGATGCAGGTGTCGCTTCTGAATCAGGAAAATGAAAGCATTTTACAGGAGCTGGAGCAGATGAAGGAGACGGGGCAGGATGAGTAAACAAATCCTTTTTGTGATTAACACGCTGGGGCTTGCGGGCGCGGAGACCGCAATGCTTGAGCTGTTGGAGGCAATGCCGGAGGACTGTGAGATTGACCTCTATGTCCTCATGGGGCAGGGGGAGCTGGTGGGACGGCTGCCGGAGCGGGTGCATCTGCTAAACCGGAAGTTCAGTTCCTGCTCGGTTCTGTCCGCCAAGGGCAGGCTGCGCATGGGCGGCACCGTGTGCAGGTCACTCCTTGCCCGGGGAACCGTGGTCAGGCTGTTTCCCTACCTTGTGAAAAATCTGGCCGGGATGGTGAAGAACCACCGCATCCAGCCGGATAAACTCTTGTGGCGGGTGCTTTCTGACGGGGGCATGCGGATTGACCGGGAGTATGACCTTGCGGTAGCGTTTCTGGAGGGCGGAGCTGCGTACTATGTGGCCGACCACGTGAAGGCGAAGAAAAAGGCGGCGTTCATACATATTGATTACGGGAAGGCGGGATATACCAGAGCGCTCGACCGGGACTGTTATCCGGGCTACGATGCCCTGTTTCCCGTCTCGGAGGAAACCAAGGAAAGCTTCCTTCGGGTGTACCCGGAGTGCCGGGAGAAAACGCATACCTTTCACAATATGATCAACCGGGAAAAAATCCGGAAGCGTTCTGCGGAGGAGGGAGGTTTTTCGGACGATTACAGCGGAAAACGGATTCTGACGGTCGGGAGACTGACCAAGCAGAAGGCTTATCCGGTGGCAATTCAGGCGATGCGGCTGCTGCGTGACAGCGGGGTGGAGGCCCGGTGGTATGTGCTCGGAGAGGGGAGCGAGCGCCGGGCGCTGGAGCATCTGATCGCGGAATGCGGACTGGAGAAGGATTTTGTCCTCGTGGGGGCGGTGGATAACCCGTTTCCCTATTACCGGCAGACGGATCTCTATGTACACGCCACCGGCTACGAGGGGAAATCCATTGCCATACAGGAGGCGCAGGTTCTGGGGTGTGCCATTATCGCCTCGGACTGCAGCGGAAACAGGGAGCAGATTACGGACGGTGTGGACGGGGAGCTGTGCGAGCTGAGCGCGGAGGATATCTGCCGGAGGGTGAGTGGCCTCCTCGCGGACGATGAGAGACGGGCCGGGCTGGGGAAGGCCGCAGAACAGAGAAAGGTCATGTTTGAGGAAGACATTCAGATGTTGGCCGCATTGCTATAGTGCCAGAGGGGACAAAGAACGGAAAGGCTTGGGATGTTATGAAGGGTACGAATCAAAAGGAACTGTTGATTATTATGCCGGCACACAATGAGGAGGAGAACATTGTCAATGTGCTGACGCAGCTCGCCGCGCCCGAGATCACGGAGATTGCGGATGTGCTGGTGATGAACGACGCATCGTCGGATAAAACCAACCGGATTGTGAAGGACAAGGGGCATATCCTGGTGACGAATGTGTTCAATCTGGGATATGGCAGCGCAATCCAGCTGGGATATAAATATGCAATCCGAAGACGGTATAAATACGTGATCCAGATGGATGCGGACGGACAGCATGATGTCTGCAACATTCCGCGCCTGTATGAGCGGATTCGGACTCCGAATGAGAATGGTGAATACCCGGACATTGTGCTGGGCTCCCGCTTTCTTGAGGGCAGCAGTGAATACAAGGTGCCGATTACGAAGAAATTTGCGTTCTGCCTGTTTCGGTTTCTGATTAAGCTCTTTACCGGGAAAAAAATCAACGATCCCACCACGGGGCTGCAGGCGTTGAGCTGGCGGGCGGTGCTTTACTATTCCAGATACGGCCACTTTGACGACAAATATCCGGATGCAAATATGATTATCCAGATGCTGCTTTTGGGCTACCGGATGGAGGAGATGCCTGCGGTCATGCACAACAGGGAGCACGGAGTCAGCATGCATTCCGGGTTAAAGCCGCTGGTGTATCTGTTTCGGATGATTTTCTCCATCGCGGCAGTGGTCTTCCGGATCAAGGTATTGGACAGAAAATCAAAGGAAACCATCGATGATGCTTTTTACTAAAAAAAACAACCTCCGTCTCACCGGCGCCACACTTGCGGAGAGTCAGGCAAATGTGCCAACCCCGGGCCGCGGCTGGTACCGCATCTACTCCTATTCCCTGGGAGGAGACACGGACGGGATACCGCCGGTCCGGTATGAGGGAGAGAC
Source organism: Agathobacter sp. (assembly GCA_022511395.1). Classification (GTDB taxonomy): domain Bacteria; phylum Bacillota; class Clostridia; order Lachnospirales; family Lachnospiraceae; genus Roseburia. The sequence goes on from JAFLRQ010000005.1 coordinate 26,296, forward strand.
CCTGGCGCTGGTGATGATCGACATTGGCGCATACCGGGAGCAGGCCATCGCGGCGGAGGGGCTGGAGGAGTTTCGGCAGATTCTGGCCTCGTTTGTAAATATGGGAGTGGATATCATTCTGCGGGCTGTCTATGACACGCAGGGGAGGGGAATGGAGCGGGAGCCGTCCCGGTTTTCGCAGGTTTTGGAGCACATTGGGCAGATCGGTACAATTCTTGCGGAATACGCGGATCATATCCTGCTCTTTCAGGGCCTTCTGGTGGGCAGCTGGGGGGAGATGCACGCCTCGAAATTCCTGTCGGGGAAGCATCTTCGCGAGATGGCAGAGAAGTTTTTTGAGGCCACGGAGGGAAAGATCAGGCTCGCCTTTCGGACTCCCGCGCTTTTGCGGAAAGCCGCAAAGGAGGGGGATAAGCTGTGCGGCAGCGTAGGCTTTTTTGACGACGCGCTGCTGGCGGACGGGACACATATGGGAACCTTCGGGCTTCTGCCAAAAGCGGAGGCCGGATGGGAGCAGGCGTGGTGCTTGGAGGATGAGTGCGCCTTTATGGAGGAGGCCGCAAGCCGGATTCCCTTTGGCGGAGAGGTGGTTGCCGGGGCTTTAGAGCTGTCCGCCGAGGCAGTGATTGCGCAGCTTCTGCAGTTTCACGTGAGCTATCTGAACTGTACCCACGATATGGTGTGTTTGGAGCGCTGGAAACGGATGTCTGTGGGCAATGTCAGTCTCTATGACTATGTGGGGGCGCATCTGGGATACCGCTTTGTGGCGGAGCGCGCGGAAATCATGCGGAAGGGAAAAGAATATTTTTTTGAGACAGTGATTGCCAACCGTGGGTTTGCCTGCTGTCCGAAAGAGCTGACATTGTCCTTGTATGTGGGAGAGCGGGAGGCTGCGGCGGCTGTGCTGCGGCCGCTGCTCTCGGGAGGGCAGCAGGGGGTGTACAGGTTTCTCCTGAAGGAGGAGCTGCTGACAGAGAATGCGCCGCTGTCCCTTGGTCTGCGCACGAAAGACGGGGGAAGAGTGATTGTTTTTGCGAATGAGGGCGCAGGCCGACGCTTGTTTGTCGGTAATGTACTCTAAAAAGTGCTGGTGGAGAGGAAGGGACGGCATGACATCAAAATTGAGTGAAGAACAGCGGATTTTGTGTGTTTTGCTGGATGCGGCGCTAAACGGCGGAACACTCCCGGAAAAGGAGAGGCAGGCATTTGCGGCGGCAGATCAAAAGCAAATCGTGCACACGGCAAGGCAGCACAGCGTACTGCCCCTTTTATACGATGTTCTGTGCGGGGACGGGATGCTGCGCGAGGAGCTGCGGGGACAGGTGGAGGCGGTCTCGCGGCAGACCGTGCGCCAGAGCTACCGGCTGCTGTTTCTGACCGGATATTTGACACAGCTCTTTGAGCGCGAGCAGCTTCCGGTTGCCGTGTTGAAGGGCTGCGGTGTGGCTGCCTGCTATCCGGTTCCGGAGCTGCGCAAATCGGGCGATGTGGATTTGCTGGTGCGCGGGCAGGACCTTGCGCGCGCGCAGGCCTTGTTGGAGCGGGAGGGCTATCAGACGTTAAAGAAGCAGCACGCAAATCACCACATCGTCTGCCGCTCGGAGGAGGGAATCTGTGTGGAGCTTCATGTGATGCTGGCGGAGCCCTTTGCCTATGTTCCGGTCAATGCCTGTATGAGGGAAGTGACGGACACCTTCGCAGAGCATATTGTCCGCCGCCCGTGCATGGAAATCGAATTTCCGCTTTTGCAGGAGGACTGTCAGGCATTTCAATTGCTGCTGCATATGCTGCAGCACTTTCTCCGCGCGGGTTTTGGGCTGAAGCTTCTCTGCGACTGGACCGTATTCTGGAACGGGCAGGGAAAAGGGGACGCATGGCAGGCGTTTGGGCGCCTCGCAAAACAAAGCGGGGTCTATGAATTTGCAAGGATTGTGACGGAGTGCTGTGTGGAGTTCTTTGGACTTCGCCGGGAGTTTTTGGAAACGACAGGGAACCGGGAGCTGGCGGAGGCTTTTCTGTGTGATGTGTTTGATGCGGAGGAATTCGGCAGATCGAGCACGGAGCGCATGGTAGCGGTGCAGGGGAAAGGAATGAAGGCGTACTGGAAGGAATTCCATCACCAGATGAAGATGAACCACCCGAAAGCCTCCAAATGCGTAATCGCCTGGCCAATACTCTGGATGGTGACGTTCTTTGTGTTTGTGCGCAACAACCGCAGGCTGGAGAGGGGGTCAGTCCGCTCCATCATGAAAAGCGCGGGGGCGCGGGGCAGGCTGGTGCGGCAGATGAAGCTGTGGGAAAAATCGGCGGACGTCCGGGATGAGTGAAGTGCAAAAATCAGGACAGAGGGGAAATGAGGGAATGATGCAGGAGATTGATTTTGTTGTGACCTGGCTGGACGGAAACGACCCGGACTGGCGCAGGGAGAAAGAGCGATATGTCCCCAAAAAAGGGGAGGACGGGAGAGAAGAGAGATACCGGGACTTTGGATTGTTTCACTATTGGTTCCGCGGGGTGGAACGGTTTGCGCCGTGGGTGAGGAAGGTGCATCTGGTGACCTGCGGACACCTGCCGGAATGGTTGAATGCGGACTGTCCGAAGCTGCATGTTGTGAGGCATGAGGACTTTATTCCGAAGGAGTTTCTTCCCACCTTCAACAGCAATGTCATCGAGATTTACATGCACCGCATCGAGGGGCTGTCAGAGCAGTTTGTCTATTTTAATGATGACATGTTCTTAACGAGGGCAGTAAAGCCGGAGGATTTTTTCCGGGGCGGCCTGCCCTGCGATATGCTGGCGCTCCAGCCGGTGGTGGCAAACCCGGACAACCCGGTCATGTCCCATCTGTATTTAAACAATGCGCTGGTGCTGGCCAAATATTTCAAAAAGAGAGAAAATATGAAAAGCCAGCTGAAAAATTATTTTCATGTCGGCTACCCGCCCATGTACTTTTTTTATAATATGCTGGAGCTTGCCTTTCCGCGCTTTACCGCCTTTTACACGCAGCACGGGCCGATGCCCTTTTTAAAGAGCACTTTTTTGGAGCTCTGGGAGAAAGAGGGGGAGGCGCTCACTGCAATGTCGGGAAACCGGTTTCGCAGCGAGACGGATCTGACCCCCTATCTGTTTCGGGAATACCAGAAGCTGACGGGGCGTTTTACTGCAATGAACATAGAGAAGAACTTTGCGTATTTTCCGGTGGAGGGAGAGACCGATCGGCTGGTGCGTGCAATCACCCGCCAGAAAAAAAAGTTCCTTTGCATAAATGACGGGACAATTTCCGAGGATCAGGCGAAGCTTGCGGGGGAGGCCATCCAGAGAGCGTTTGGGATAATTTTGCCGGAGACATCGGACTTTGAACGCGGGGGAGCAAGGGCTGCCGCCGCAGAATGAGAGGGAAAAGTGACCGAGAAGAGCAGGACGGAATATTCGGCCCGCAACGCCGCCGTGGCGATCGGCTCCAGACTGGTGGCGATACTTGGCGGATTTGTATCCAGAGTGGTGTTTACCCACATGCTGAGTCAGGAGTACGTGGGAATCAACGGGCTGTTCAACGACATATTGAATGTGCTGGCACTGTCGGAGCTGGGGGTGGGAACGGCCATCACCTATGCGCTCTATAAGCCCATAGCGGAGCATGACATTGAGCGCCAGAAGTCCCTGATGCGGATGTTCCGGAATTTTTACCGGGGGGTTTCACTGGCTGTGCTGGCGGTGGGTCTGTCGATTGTGCCGTTTCTGGGATATTTGTTTCGGGAGCAGCCTGCGGTGGAGCATCTGACCCTGATTTATCTGTTGTACCTTGCAAATTCCGTGCTGTCTTACAGGCTGATTTACAAGAGAATCTTAATCGATGCGCACCAGCTCGCCTACATAGGGGTGCTCTATCAGACGGCCGCATGGTTCTGTCAGAGCGTTCTGCAGATTTTGATTCTTGTGTTTACCAGAAACTTTATTTTTTATGTGGCGGTCATGTCACTCTGCACGGTGGCGAACAATCTCTGCATCTCGGCGCGGGCGGACCGGATGTACCCTTATCTGAGGGATCGGGAGGTGCAGAGGCTTCCGAATGCCGAGCGCAGGGAGATTTTTCACAATGTCCGTGCAATGTTCATGCACAAGACGAGCGCGGTGATTGTGAACAATACGGACAATCTGCTCCTCTCGACGCTGGTGGGAATCGCAAGCGTAAGCTGTTATACCAACTATTTTCTGGTGATCGGTTCTGTGCGCCAGATTTTAAATCAGATGTTTGGAGGAATTACCGCCAGCGTGGGCAATCTTGGAGTGGAGAGCAGCGCACAGCGGACGAGGAAGATCTTTGAGGCCGCCTTTTTTCTGGGACAGTGGGTGTTCGGCGTCTCCGCCATCTGTCTTTACGAGGTGGTCAATCCTTTTGTGGGACTGTTTTTTGGCCGCCAGTATGTATTTCCGGAGTACATTACACTGGTGTTGTGCCTGAATTTCTATCTCACGGGAATGCGCCAGCCAACCCTGATCTTTCGGGACTCCCTTGGGGTCTTCTGGTATGACCGGTACAAATCGCTGGCGGAGGCAGCCATCAATCTGGTGGTCTCTCTCATTTTGGGAAGATATCTGGGAGCCCTTGGCGTGTTCGTCGGAACCACGGTCAGCATTGTGACCACCTCGCTGTGGGTGGAACCGTATATGCTCTATAAGCATAAACTACAATGTCCGGTGGGAAGGTATTTCCGGAGGTACGGAATGTATGCGGCGCTGACCTTTGCCGTCTGGTTTTTGGTGGACCGGTTATGCGGTTTCTTTTCCGGTTCCCTGCCGCTGCTTTGTGTCCTGCGCTTTGCCTGCTGCATGTGCGTCACGAATGTGGTCTATCTGCTGGCCTATCACCGGCGGGAGGAGTTTCAGCTTCTGAAACGAAAGGGGCTGGAATTATTAAAAAAAGGCACAAACAGAAAAGGGAAAATTTGTTAATATCATTGAAAACATTTCTGAGAAAACAGTTGAAAAAAAGGTGGGAATGGAGTACAATGAATTATAAGTAAAATTGTTTCGGGAATTTTGAAGAAGGAGGTTATTGCGTATGAATAATTATGAGAAACCAATTGTTTTGAGCAGTGAAGAGCTCGCGGAGGGCGTTTATCTGGCGAGCGGCGGCTCCGGAAACGGATGCTTCAGCTATGTCGATTACAGCGGAGGGAATTTTTCTACAGCGGATGAGTATTATGAGTACAATGTCCGGTTTAAGCATGCGGATGAGGCTCATATGAACTGCACGCACAAGATTACGATCTATTTCAGCTCAACTCCGCTTGATGCGCAGTGTGTCACAAACTGCAGCGGTGCTTCGATCAGCGGAAACTCCGTCACAGTCACCTGGGCGCAGGCGCAGGCCAACGGCGGAGGAGAGTACGCGAATATCGGAATTAAGGTGAAGTGGAGCGGTGCGACGGGAGTACCGACCGGCGGCTACGGCTGGAAAGAGTAATTGAACACTTGATTGAAAAAGAATGTGCCTACGGCACATTCTTTTTTAGGAGCGTTATGCGTAAAAGGATCGGATTATATTTAACTCGCATCAGCGAGGGAAGGCTGCAGGAGATGTGGCGGCAGACGAAGTGGATTTACGGATATGTCCGCCGCTACTGGATGGCCATGTTTTTTTATACTGTGCTCGGGCTTGTGGGGACGCTGGTTGCGCTGGGGATGAGTTTTGTCTCAAGGGATCTGGTTGATATTATCACCGGATACCGGTCCGGGCTTGTGGTGCAGACCTTCTGCGTTCTGATCGGGCTCAATGTGGGCTCGGCATTGCTCAACCAGATCTCTGACTATGCCTCCAACTGGATCAGCATGAAGGTGGACGCAGAGATCAAGTCAGACATCTTTGAAAAAATTCTGGAAACGGACTGGGAGTCTCTGACCGGCTACCACACCGGAGACCTTCTGACGCGCTGGAGTTCGGATGCCTCAAACATCTCGGGAGGCGTGCTCAATTTTATTCCCAACATGGTTATCTATCTGTTTCGTTTTGTCAGCGCCTTTGTGGTAGTGATCTGGCATGATGCCACCTTTGCCCTGTTCGCGTTTCTCGGAATGCCGGTCAGCATACTGCTGTCCAAAACGCTGATGCGGCGCATGGTGAACAACAACCAGCGCAGTGCGGCATTGAACGCAAAGCTGTCAGGCTTTAATCAGGAGACCTTTTCCAACATCCAGACGATCAAATCCTTTGATCTGATCCGCCTGTATGTCCGGAGGTTAAAACAGCTTCAGCAGGAAGCAATCACCATGAAGCTGGATTTTCAGAAAATGGCCATAGGAACCTCTCTGATCCTGACCACTGCGGGGCTTTTGGTCTCATACAGCTCTTACGGCTGGGGGATATACCGCGTGTGGAGCGGGGCCATCGGCTATGGGACGATGACCATGTTTTTGGGTCTGGCAGGCACGCTGACAGGCACGCTCAATAACCTGACCTCGCTGGTGCCCACGGCGGTCGGGCTCACCATCTCCGCAGGAAGACTGATGGACATTGTCGAGATGCCAAGAGAGGATTACAGCCGCGCGCCGGAGGCGGATGATTTCATGGAACAGCATCTGCATTCGGGAATCGGGCTGCGCCTGTGCGATGTCAGTTACTCCTACCGCAGCGGAGCAAAGGTGTTTGAAGGGGCGGGAATGTATGCGGCGCCCCATGAGGTGGTGGCGGTTGTTGGTCCGTCCGGGGAGGGCAAGACGACCCTGATGCGCCTTTTGCTGGCGCTGATTACGGCGCAGGGCGGGACGGCGGAATGCACCGCGGGAGACCAGGCGATACCGATCTCCCCGGCGACAAGGAAGCTGTTTTCCTATGTGCCGCAGGGAAATACGATTTTTTCGGGAACGGTCGCCGAAAATATGAGAAATGTCAATGAGGATGCCACGGACGAGGAAATTGTGGAGGCGTTGAAGCGCGCCTGTGCCTGGGAGTTTGTAAAAAAGCTGCCGCAAGGGATCCACAGTGAGATCAAGGAGCGGGGCGGCGGCTTCTCCGAGGGGCAGGCCCAGAGGCTTTCCATCGCCCGCGCACTTTTGCGGAATGCGCCCATTCTGCTCTTGGATGAGGCGACCTCCGCGCTGGATGCGGCCACAGAGTGCAGGGTTCTGCAAAACATTATGGAGGATGCCTCGCCGAGGACCTGCATTGTCTCCACCCACAGACCCACGGCATTGCGCATGTGCAGCCGGGTGTACGGCCTTCGGGATAACCGCTGCGAGATTCTGACGCAGGAGGAAATCGAGGCGCTGATCAGCGGCCGTTGAGGGAGCCGCTGTCCGAATAGCTGTCAATGGCCTGTTTCATGACCTGCGCCGCAGACGGCTCCTTGGTACAGCAGAGCCGGAAAATCGGCGACAGAGAGGCCAGATGTTCACAGAAGGCTTTTGTCTGCAGCAGCTGTGCGGCAGTCCACGACGGGGAGATCATCCGCTGCATCAGGCAGAGGATTTTCCTGTCGGCGGAGGGGATGGTCACCTCATTCTTGGGGCTTTGTTTCAGGAACGTGATGCCGCCCAACGGCCAGCTTCCCACGGTGCGGATGCCGGAGGTGCCGTTCCATGGAAGACCGTAGCACACGGGTTTCTGATCTTCGATGCCGACCAGATTGAGGTCACCGTTGAGGACGGGAGTGCCGAAGACTTCCCTCCAAAGTCCCGTGTGGGTGGATTTTCCGGTGCCGGACGGTCCGGAGAACAGCCACACATGGTCCCTGTAGAGCAGGGAGGCGGAGTGGATCACAAACAGATTATGCTGCATTGCCGCGACGAGAAAGGCAAAACGGATGGCGTGAAACAGGTCATCCGTGTCGGCATCTGTGAGGGAGGGGCAGTAGAGCCCGGCTTCCGAGCCGTCCTTTGTGACGTGCATTTCTCTGAGCGCAGGTCCCATTTGGGGGAGAAAGAGGTAGGAGGTTTCGTTCTCCGCGATGATCAGCTCCCGTGAGCGGACCAGAAT
>JAFLRQ010000005.1:34370-42878 GCA_022511395.1 Agathobacter sp.
CAAAAGGAGCGGGAAAACCGTTATGCGGACAGGAAAAGCGGATGTGGAACAACTGATACAGGAGGGCCGGACGGTGCAGATTTTTCCGGAGGGCTACAGTATGTATCCGATGCTGGTGCCGGGCAGGGACGAGGCAGTCATCGGCCGGGCGGACATCCGGAAGCTGCGCCGCGGGGCGGTGGTCCTCTACCGCAGGGAGTCCGGTATTCTGGTGCTTCATCGGTTGGTGCGGACAGACGGGAACGGTTTTTATGCGGTGGGGGACAACCAGACCGAGGTCGAGGGACCGCTGTCCGCAGACCAAATTAAGGGAGTGCTGACTGCCTTCGTGAGAAAGGGCAGGTATATTCCCGTATCCAATCCCCTGTACCGGGTGGCTGCGTCCCTCTGGCTGCTTCTTCTTCCTGTGCGGGGAAAAATTTTTAAAATCAGCGCACGGCTGCGGCATATCCGCTGAATACTGCTGGAAAATATATTCCATTGACAAATGCCAAAATTCCGCTACAATTTGAGTAAATACAAAAGAAACAGCTACAGAGGGATTTTCATGAGTGCGAAGGTCAAAAATATTTTACTGTATGTTCTGACTTTGAGCGGAAGCTTATTGATGCTGACAATTATTATTTTTTCCTTTATCTACAGTAATTTTTATGTGGAGATGACATTGAACGGCTCTGCGAGAGTGATTGTGCCGTACGGGGAGGATTTTCACGACGAGGGGGCGACTGCTGTTCTGCGGAACCGTTTTACCAAAACGGAGATCCCGCTGACCATCAAGGAGATCGGTGTTGTTGACAGCGCTCGTCCGGGAACTTATGAGCTGTGTTATACGTCCCACAAATATTCCAGCCACGCGGAGAAAAAGCGGACGGTGGTGATTGTGGATCGGGAGGCGCCGAGGCTGGAGCTTTTCTATAAGGACGGATACGTCACAGAGGTGGGCAGTCTTTATGTGGAGGAGGGATATTCTGCGTTTGACAATTATGATGGGGATATCACGGATAAAGTTACCAGCTATGAGAAGGACGGCGTAGTGTACTATTCGGTTACGGACTCCTCCGGGAACACAGCAGCGGCTCAGCGCGAAATCCGCTACCGGGACACGGAAAATCCGCAGCTGGTGCTGTTGGGTGAGGCCGACCTCTCGATCAATGCCGGCGACGCATACACAGAGCCGGGGTGGAGGGCTCTCGACGATAAGGACGGAGATCTGAGCGACAGGGTTGAGGTCAGCGGCGTGGTAGATCCATACAGGGCGGGAAGCTACCGGGTTGAATACACGGTGTCGGATTCCGACGGAAATGAGGCGAGGGCGGTGAGAACCGTGGAGGTGCGCCCAATCCGTCAGGCGGAAACTGTAAATCCGGGGAGCAAAGTGGTTTACCTCACCTTTGATGACGGCCCGAGCGCCTATACGCAGCAGCTTTTGAACGTGCTGGAGCAGTACAACGTAAAGGCGACTTTTTTTACGACCTCTGCCAGCTCCAGATATCGTTATCTGATCGGGGAGGAGGCAAAGGCGGGGCACACTGTGGCGATTCACACGGCAACCCACAACTACTCACAGGTCTATGCCAGTGAGGATGCCTATTTCGAGGATCTGCGGGAACAGTCCCGCGTGATTGAGGAGGAGACCGGCATCCGGCCGATGCTGGTTCGTTTCCCGGGCGGCAGCTCCAACACGGTGAGCCGGAATTACTGTCAGGGCATCATGACAGCGCTCACGCAGGCGGTGGAGGATCAGGGTTATCAGTACTTCGACTGGAATGTGGCAAGCGGTGATGCCGGAGAGACCAGGGACACCGAGCAGGTGTTTCAAAATGTTACCAATGGCATCAAAAGGAACAATATATCCATTGTGCTCCAGCATGACACCCACCAATTCAGTGTGGATGCGGTAGAGAAAATTATCATCTGGGGCATGGAAAACGGCTATACGTTTCTGCCGCTGGATGAGACGAGTCCGACGGTCCACCACAGACTGAATAATTGAGTATTCGTATCTGTGCAGAACAGTTGCGGACTCTTTTAATTTCCTCTCAGCTCCACCATGCATGCAAGCGCGGCGAACACCTGTGAGATCAGCAGGCTCCACAGATAGGCACCGATTCCCGAGGTGGGCACGAGAAACCAGATCATGCTGATGCGGATCAGGCATGCCAGAAGGTTGATGGTGAGCACGCGCCCGGGCATGCCAAGACCGTGCATAATGCTGCTCAGCAGGCTTGTGATGTACATGAGCGGGCACAGAAACGAGAGCCGTCGTATGTACAGTCCGGCCAGCGCATTGTGGAACAGATGGTTTCCGATCCACTCTCCGCTGAAAAGAAACAGCACAGTGAATACCAGTCCCAGCAGCATGCCGTAGACCACTGCCTTGCGGATTGCCGTATGGATCGCTTTTTCCCGCCCGGCCGCCTTTGCCTCGGAGATCGAGGGCAAAAGCAGCACGGAGAAGGAATTTGTGAGGACTCCCGGAAAGAGGACAACAGACATAGTCATACCGCATAAAATTCCGTAGATGGACAGCGCGTCTCCTGCGCTGTAGCCAAAGGCCTGCATTTTTTGCGGAATCAACAAATTCTCCAGACCGGCGCTGGCGGCGACCAGAACCCGGTTGACGGTGAGGGGCAGGATCATGACGGAGAGCGTGCAGGTCATAGCGCCAAGCTCTCCCTTCATATCCATATACTCGCCCGCAGGGAGCTTTGGTTCCCTCGCATAAGCAATCAGAGAAATCACCACTCCAAAACACTCTCCGATGACAAGGCCCGCAATCGCGTGCCATTCCGTCATCATTTTTCCCTGTTCGGTAAGGATCTGCCAGATTACCCACACACTTCCCACGCGGGCCGCCTGCTCGACGAGCTGGCAGAGCGAGGGGACAAAGGCCTGTTTTTTGCCGTAATAGTAGCCGTTGATGCAGGCGTGTACGCCGGACGGTATCAGCGTGTACGCAAGGAGCGTAAGCAGCGGCGCGCAGCGGGGCTCGCCGAGGATTTTTGACGCGATCCAGTCTGCGTTGCGGCAGATTACGACGCCGCAGAGCAGAGAGAGCAGCACCGACAGTGTAAGTCCCAGATAGAGGTAGGCTCTCGCCTTTTTTTCCCCGCATGAGTCATTGGAACACGTTCCCGTGGCATCCCCGACAAAGCGGGATATCGAGGTCTGGATGGAGGATGCGGTCAGCGCAAAACAGATGGAAAAAACGGGTCCCATCAGCTGGTAGACCCCAAGGGATTCTGCACCAATCGTCCGTGATAAGAATATTCTATAAAAGAAACCGATGATGCGGCTGATGACACCGGCAGCAGTCATGAGGAGCGTGCCGGTGATGAGTTTATTTTTGAGTAATTGAGATTTATTCAAGGGATACTCCATTGGATGCCTTGATACTTATTCTATGAAAAGGGAGTGCGGAATATGAGCTGTAAAATATACATGGACCATGCGGCGACCACCGAGATGCTGCCCCAGGTGCGTGACAAAATGGAGCCATACCTGATGGGGGAGTTTGCGAATGCTTCCACTGCCTACGACATGGGCGCAAGGAGCCGCAAGGCCATCGAGCAGGCGAGGGCGGACATTGCCGGTGTCATCGACGCTCTGCCGGAGGAAATTTATTTTACCTCCGGCGGAAGCGAGTCGGACAACTGGGCGATCAAGAACATAGCGGGGGCGAAAAAGAAAGAAGGGCGGCATATCATCACATCGAAGATCGAGCACCACGCGGTGTTAAGGTCCTGCCAGTATCTGGAACAGCTCGGGTATGAGGTCACCTATCTGGATGTGGACGACTATGGACTGATCCGGCCGGAGGATTTAAGCAGGCATATTCGGGAAGATACGACCTTGATTACGATTATGGCGGCAAACAACGAGATCGGGACAATGGAGCCGATCGGGGAGATTGGTGCAATCGCGAGGAAAAAAGGAATTGTGTTTCATACGGACGCCGTGCAGGTGGTCGGGCAGGTGCCGTTGTCGGTCTCGCGGCTTCCGGTGGATCTGCTGAGTGCGAGCGCACACAAATTTCATGGTCCCAAGGGCGTCGGATTTCTCTATGTCAAGAGTGACCAGGATCTGCCGTCCTTTATTCACGGGGGCTCGCAGGAGAGGGGGAAACGCGCGGGAACCGAGAATGTGGCGGGGATTGTAGGGATGGCGGAGGCATTAAAGCTTGCCGCAGCCGAGATGCGTATGGGAAGGACCCGCCTGATCCGGCTCAGGAATTATTTCTGTGAGCGCGTGATGCATGAGATCCGCGGAGTGCGCTTAAACGGCCATCCGTACCGGCGGCTCCCGGGCAATGTGAATTTCAGCATCGAGGGTGTTGAGGCCACTGCACTTTTGGTTCTGCTGGAGGAGCAGGGAGTCTGTGCGTCTGCCGGCAGCGCCTGTAACACCGGGGAGACGAGGTTGTCCCACGTGATCACCGCAATCCGTGTGCCGGAGCGCTTTGCGGCAGGCAGCGTGCGTTTTACCATGGGAAGGGAGACCACGAGGGACGATGTGGATGCCACCATCCGCGCACTGCGCGAGAGCGTTGCCCTGCTCCGCGGCGGCTCAAATCCGGTGTGAGCAGTATAGTTCAGGGAGAAAATGCATGAGCGCGCGGGCGACCCCGTCTCTCTCGTTGGTGTCCGTGATGTAGTCGGCCTGTGCTTTCACGGCATCGGTGGCGTTGCCCATGGCCACCGCAATCCCTGCGGCTTTTAAGACGGCGATATCGTTCTCGGTGTCGCCGATTGCCATGGTGTCGGCGGGATCGATGCCAAGAATGCGGGAGAGTGTGTGCAGCCCGCGCCCTTTGTTTACATCGGCCCGCGTGAACTCGAGATTGTGGAAACCACCGCACACGCAGGAGATCGCGGGATTGCCCTCCAGAAATTGCCGGACTTCCTCGCGGTCCACATAGTTCCCGTCGGTATCCTGATAGAAATTCAGCGTCATTTTCTGGACGCGCAGCTGCTTCTCGCGGATAAAGCCCGGCAGGTCATCCACGCGGATGCGGGTCTCGACAATATATTTTTTCAGCTCGTCGGGCACGTTTAAGCGTTTCCCGACAGTAAGGCACTGTCTGGGGCTGTAGCCCTTGCCGCCGATAAAGGCATCCATATGGATATCCTTTGAGAGAAGAAAGTCAAGAATCGGAAAAACGGTCTCGTCGTCAAGGGGTTCCTCGCAGAGACATTCTCCCGTAGAAATGCGATAGATGGCGGCGCCGTTTGTGGTGATGGCGTAATCAATGCCGGTATTTTTTAGCTGCGCAAAGGGAATTCCGGCGAAGGGGCGTCCGGTGGAGATTACCGCGTGGACTCCTGCCTCGGTGATCCGCCGAATGGCGGAGAGGTTTCCTTCCGATATTTGGCTGTTATTGTTAAACAGTGTGCCGTCCAGATCCAGCGCAGCCAGCTTGATTCCTGACATCTTTTCTCCTCCTGTACAATCAAAACCGATTCTCTACTCACGGCCGATGAAATCTGCCGTGAGTATATCATAAGATCCTCTTGAATGCAATCCGCCGGCATTATCTTGATTTCTCATAGATTAAATATTATAATGTCAAGGTCAACCCCTGCTTTCGTGCAAGCACAAGCAGGCTTGTCAAGGGGAAATCTTCACGAAGGGAAATTCTCCGCCGCACCCGCGGCGGGATGGTGCAGCATTTATGACAAAACAGGAATTTGCGGCCCTTGCGCAAAGGGGGCCGATTATTTTAGACGGAGCGACCGGGACAAATCTCATGCAGGCCGGGATGCCGGCGGGCGCATGTCCGGAGGCGTGGATCCTGGAGCATCCCGAGGTACTTGTAAAATTACAGCAAAACTATGTCGAGGCGGGAAGCCGCATTGTCTATGCCCCGACCTTCTCCGCGAACCGAATCAAGCTGGAAGAGTACGGATACACGGACAGGCTGGAGGAGATGAACCGCGCACTTGTGGCGCTGTCTAAGTCCGCGGTGGACGGGAAGGCCTATGTTGCCGGAGATATGACGATGACCGGCCGCCAGCTCTATCCGCTGGGAGAGCTGATGTTCGAGGAGCTGGTGGAAATATACAAGGAGCAGGCGCGGGTGCTGGCGGAGGCGGGCGTCGACCTCTTTGTTGTGGAGACCATGATGAGCCTGCAGGAGAGCCGCGCAGCCGTGATCGCCATCCGTGAGGTCTGTGAGCTTCCGGTCATGGTGACGCTGACCTACAATGAGGATGGGAGAACCCTATTTGGAACGCCGCCCGAAGCGGCGGTGATTGTGCTGCAGTCCCTCGGCGCGGATGCGGTGGGAGTCAACTGCTCAACAGGTCCGGCCGAGATGATGGATTTGGTGCGGCGGATGGCGGAGTACGCGACGGTTCCGCTCATTGCAAAGCCGAATGCCGGGCTGCCGGAGCTGGAGGGCGGCAGGACCGTGTACCGCATGACACCGGAGGAGTTTGCCGGGGCGGGAGCGGAGCTCATCAAGGCGGGAGCGGCGATTGTGGGCGGCTGCTGCGGTACGACGCCGGAGCATATCCGCACGCTGGCAGAGGCGGTCCGCGGAGAGCGTGTGCGAAAGCCTCTCACGGTGCACCGCAGGATGCTGGCGTCGGAGCGGAAGACGGTGGAAATTACGCTGGACGGCAATTTTCTGGTGGTGGGAGAGCGCATCAATCCCACCGGAAAGAAAAAGCTGCAGGAGGAGCTGAGAAACGGCAGGCTGGAGCTTGTGCGCCAAATGGCGGTGGAGCAGGAGCAGAACGGCGCGGCTGTTTTGGATATCAACATGGGCATGAACGGCATCGACGAGAAGGAGATGATGCAGCGGGTAGTTTATGAGGTGTCTTCTATTGTAGACTGTCCGCTGTGCATCGACACCAGCCATGCGGATGTCATGGAGGCTGCGCTGCGGATTTATCCGGGGCGCGCGCTCATCAACTCTATCTCTCTGGAAAGAGAAAAGATCGATTATATGCTGCCGCTTGCAAAAAAGTACGGCGCGATGTTTGTGCTTCTGCCCTTGTCAGATGAGGGACTCCCGAAGGATTCCAAGGAAAAGCACGCGAATATTCAGGAGGTCTGTGAGCGTGCGCTGGCCATCGGCATGGCGCACGAGGACATTGTGGTGGACGGGCTTGTCGCGACAGTCGGGGCAAACCCGGAGGCGGCAAAAGAGTGCTGTGAGACCATTGCGCACTGTAAAGCCCAGCGCAGGCTGCCGACGATCTGCGGCCTGTCCAATATTTCCTTCGGTCTGCCGGAGCGGGGATATGTGAACACTGCGTTTCTCACCATGGCAATCTGCAGCGGGCTCACCATGGCGATTGCAAACCCCTCACAGGAGCTGCTTATGAATGCGGCCTTTGCCACGGACATGCTCCTGCACCGGCCGGACAGCGATATTCGCTATATTGAACGCATGAACCGTCTGGCGGAGGAGAAGGCGGGGTATGAGACACTTGTGGTAAAAAAAGAGAAGGCGGATCAGCCGGCGGGCAGCCCGGCGTCCGGCGGAGACCATCCGGTGTACACTGCGGTGCTTAAGGGGAATAAAGAGGGCATTTTGGAGGAGGTGCAGCGGGAGCTTGCGGCCGGGAGCCAGCCGGAGCATATCATCAATGATTATCTGATCCCTGCCATCAATGAGGTGGGAAGGCTCTTCGAGGAAAAACGCTATTTCCTGCCGCAGCTCATCGGGAGCGCCAACACCATGAAGCTGGCGATTGATTATTTGGAGCCGCTGCTTGGGCACAGGGACAGCGGCGCAAAGCTGCCGACCATTGTTTTTGCCACGGTGGAGGGAGATATTCACGACATCGGCAAGAACCTTGTGGTTCTCATGCTCAAAAATTACGGCTATCCCGTGATTGATCTGGGCAAGGATGTGCCCGCGGAGGTGATCGTGGACACTGCCATAAAGGAGCACGCGGCGATCATCGGCCTCTCGGCGCTTATGACCACGACGATGATGCGGATGCGGGACGTGGTTGAACTGTGCAAAAAGAAGGGCTGCACCAGCAAGGTCATTATCGGGGGCGCCTGCATCACCCAGAGCTTTGCGGATGAGATCGGCGCCGACGGCTACTCAAGCGATGCGGCGGATTGCGTGAAGCTGGTGGAAAAACTAGTGCCCGCACCTTGCGAAAACAGTTAAATCCAGAACCTTGAAAAAAGCCCTTGACATGGATTGGGAATAGGTGTATATATTTCAATGGTTTTAAAAATTTCATAAGGGAAAAAAACAAAAGGAGAGAATGAAATGAAGAAAATGAAACGTGTAGTTGCAGGCTTATTAGCGCTTGGCATGGCTTTTGCACTGACTGCCTGCGGAGGAAAGGAACAGACTGTTACATACCGTATGGAGACGGAGCAAAGTGGGCTGAAGATGGAGGACACAATGACTTTGACGGCGAAGGGCGATTTGGTTCAGAAAATGTCCGAGGTCATCAAGGTGGATACATCTTCCTTTGAGGATGAACAGAGAGAGCAGATTAACACCGCATATGACCTGTTGGTAGAGCAGTATAAAGC
>JAFLRQ010000050.1 GCA_022511395.1 Agathobacter sp.
TGCGATAGTGGCGTAGTTGGTAACGCGCGACCTTGCCAAGGTCGAGACCGCGGGTTCGAGCCCCGTCTATCGCTCTCATCAGAAGAGGGATATCCGATTGGATATCCTTTTTTTACGGGGCATGGCTCAGGCGGGACATGTCTTTGACAGGAATAGACGGAGGGACGATATGGAGAACAAAACCGTGTGCTACTGGCATTTGCCAGGGCTTTGTTATTTTCGGGCGCTCAACCATGTGTTGCTCAATGTGATGCTGAATTATCCGGATAAGTTTCGGGACGGATATAAGGTTGGGTCTGTGTACGGGACGATCCCTGGGGCTATCTGGAACGGCGGCCGCGCGGTCTTTGGCAGCAGCACGAAGGCGGATATTGAGAAGGTGGTCAATCTCTACAAC
Source organism: Agathobacter sp. (assembly GCA_022511395.1). Lineage (GTDB taxonomy): Bacteria > Bacillota > Clostridia > Lachnospirales > Lachnospiraceae > Roseburia. The sequence goes on from JAFLRQ010000050.1 coordinate 398, forward strand.
AGCCGGGGAGTTCCGGTGCGCTTTACCTGGACGAATTCCCTGCTGACCGAGCAGCATGTAAACGATACCTTCTGCAATATGGTTATGAGGGTGGCGGACAACGGAATGAACCAGGTGCTGGTGAACCGTCCGGTGCTGGAGGAGTATATCCGCAGAGAATACCCGGGCTACAAGATCATCTCCTCGACGACCAAGCGGATCGTTGACACCGAACGGCTGATGGAAGAGATGGGCAAGGACTATTTTCTGGTAGTGCTGGACTATGATATGAACCGCAACGAGGATGTCATCCGGCGGCTGGAGCCGGTGGCGGATAAGGTGGAGATCCTTGTGAACGAGATCTGTTACCCGAACTGTGCGAAGAGGGAGGCACACTATGCGGAGGAGTCCCGCTCCCAGCTGGAATTTGACAACCGCACCGATTTTCAGTGCCCGCACAGGACGAGGGAGGATCGAAACTTTGAGGAGTGCATGAAACGTCCTGCCTTTATGTCGAACGAAGAGGTGGAGGGGTATATTGAGAGGGGATTTGTCAATTTCAAGATTGGGGGAAGGGGACTGCCGCTGCAGTTCGTCCTGGATTCTTATTTATACTTTCTGGTGAAGGACAAGGACAGGGAGTTTATTCGGGAAAAGATCACAAAGTCTTTAGAGGAGCTCCAGACACCGCGGCGGCAGCCGCCCCGTCCTCAAAGACGCGCATAGGATAAGGCAGGAGGTGGCCTGATAATGGATACCGGCATTCGCAAAATAAACCGGAGCATGATGGTTGGCTGGACTGTCATTGTGCTGGTGCTGTTTATCACTTATATCGGAGAAGTCCTCAAGGGCGTTCGGAGTGCAGAGTATGTGCTTGTATTCTGTGTGTTTACAATCCTGCCGAATATCATCTGCCATCTGCTTTTTCACAAAAACTCGGACTCGCAGAACCTAAAGCTCTGGATTGTGGTCGGATATTTCGTGATGTATCTGTTCTCCCTGCTCACGGGCAGCACGAATCTGATCTTTACTTATATTCTTCCGCTGTTGTCGCTGCTTATTCTGTACCATGAACCCAAGCTGATCCTGTGTACGGGGGTGGCATCGCTGCTGGTCAACCTCTGTTTTATAGCCATGCAGGCGGCAAGGGGGGAACTCACTCTGGAGAACAGCAAGGAGGCGGAGATTCAGATTGCGCTGATCGTCCTGTGCTTTGGCGGCTGTTACGTCGGATCGAAACTTTACAAGCAGATCAATGAGCAGAACTCGCTCTTTATGGAGCAGCTACAGGAGAAGACCAGGCAGAATGAACAGATGACGCTGCAGACGATCATGACGATTGTCAACACGCTGGATGCCAAGGACCGCTACACAAAGGGACATTCCCAGCGCGTGTCCGAGTATTCGGTGCAGATTGCCAAAGGCATGGGGATGAGCGAAGCGGATGTGGAGCAAATCCGCTACATTGCGCTTCTGCACGATATTGGCAAGATTGGAATACCGGACTCAATCTTGAACAAGTCCGGCCGTCTTACAAAAGAAGAATTTTCGCTGATGAAAAACCATACAATTGTGGGCGGCGATATCTTAAAGGATATCAGCGCACTGCCGGAGGCGGATATCGGGGCGCGCTATCACCACGAACGGTATGACGGAAAAGGCTATCCGCAGGGGCTTAAGATGGGTGAAATTCCCATGATCGCCCGCATTATCGGAATCGCGGATTCCTTTGATGCCATGACCAGCAACCGCGTGTATCGGAAACGGCTTTCGGATGAGGCTGTCATCGAGGAGATCAAGCGCTGCAGAGGGTCGCAGTTTGACCCGCAGGTGGCGGATGTGTTCCTGCGCCTGTTCAAGGAGGGACAGATCCGCGTGATCAGCGAGGATGTTTATCTTCCGAGTGAGACCTCTGTCAGCGGCACGGAGCTGAGTCCGGGACAGATTCTTGCGGATCCGCTCTGGAGCGGTAAGGCCGATGAGAGAATGGATGAGCTGACGCTGGTCTATAATAAGGAGTACGGGGAAGAAAAGCTGGATGAATACCTCCAGACAGGCAGCGGGTGCCTTATGCTTGTGGATATCGATGCGCTGCGCGAGACAAACCGCCAGCTCGGATTCATTATGGGGGACCTGTTTATCACCATTGTCGCAAGACTGCTCAAGACCATTGGGACGGAGACAATCCTGTACCGCTGCGAGGGAGATGAATTTATCTGTTTCCTCTGCAATGTTGCATATCGGGAGCCGGTTGAGGCAATCATCAACAACCTGTACAGGCAGCTTGACATGATCAAAGCGGAGGACCGTGTGCTGGAGGATCTGACCATCACTGTCGGTGCCGCAATGTCCAAGGTGGCAGGAGGAAATCGGAAGGCGCTGGTCGAGAGGGCGAGAAAAGGAGTCTACTACTCAAAACAGACCGGACGGAACCGATTCTGGATGTATGAGGAGCAGGCGGAGGAGATGCAGAGGGATCTCACGAGGCGCGACTTTGACAGGGTACTGGAGATTCTTCATCGGGAGGACGACGGATGGAAGGAGTATTTTGCGGGATATCCGGAGTTTGCGTTGCTTGTAGAGCGCGTTCAAAAGCTGGTGCAGGAGGGCTTCCACCGTATTCAGATTGTCATGTTCACCATTGCCTCTCCGGAGGAGGATGCAGTTAAGATCAAGGACCAGGAGGTCGTCATGGGGTATCTGGAGGAGGCTGTCCGGCCTGCGCTGCAGGTGCGCGATATGACTGCGATGATCTCCACCTTCCAGCGCCTTGTGGTGCTCATGGATATGCCGCCGGAGAATGTGCGTCTGGTGACGGACCAGGTGATTGTGTCGTTTTATCGACAAAATAAATATCCGAATTTCCGCATCTTCTTTGATGCTGCGGAGCTAATAAAAAGGGAAAATTAACGAGAAGGAGAACGAAAGATGGAAATGCCGATCATACCTTTTTTAATCTGTTTTCCGCTCTTGGTGTCAGTGTTGATGTTCACCATCCGCGTGAATAAAATTCGCAATGCAGTGGCGTATATCAGTGCTGTTGCAATCATTACAGGGACCATTGTTTTAGTGGTGCAGTGGGCGATTGGAGGCTGTAAGCCAATAGAACTCTACGTGGAGGTCGAGTGGATTGACCGCATTATTTTAGGGGTAGAGCTCTTTTGCATGTGCCTGCTCACCTATCTCTGCTTTAAGTACAAGAAGTACTGGATCAGCCTTTTGTCAATTTGTCCGACACTGCTGATCGCGTGGCTGGATCTCTTTGGACCCGAGAGGGAGGAGATCTTTCACATTTATGTGGATCATCTGGCAATTTTGATGTGCCTGATTATCGGCGTCATCGGATGTCTGATTGTGATCTATGCGGTGGGCTACATGCACGGCTATCACCACCTGCACACCGAGATTGAGGACCGCAGGTATTATTTCTTCATGCTGCTGTTTATCTTTCTCGGGGCGATGTTCGGCTTTGTCCTGTCGAGCGGTACGCTCTGGGTGGATGCGTTCTGGGAGATTACGAGCATCTGTTCCTTCCTTCTCATCGGCTACACAAAGACGCCGGAGGCGATTGTCAATTCCTTCCGCGCGCTTTGGATGAACCTGCTGGGCGGAACCGCGCTTGCGGTCGGAGTTGTCTTACAGGTGATTGACACCGGCAATGACTCGCTGCAGCTGCTGGTCAGCGGCGCGGTGCTCCGCAATGCGGGCTGTGTGATTCCGGTTGCGCTGATTGCGTTCGCCGCACTCACCAAGACCGCGCAGATGCCGTTCTCGAAATGGCTGATGGGAGCGATGGTTGCGCCGACTCCGTCCTCCGCGCTCCTGCACAGCGCGACGATGGTCAAGGCGGGAATCTATATTTTGTTCCGTCTCTCGCCTGCGATGGACGGGCAGGAGATTGGAAGTATGATTGCGTTTATCGGCGGATTTACGTTCCTTGCGGCGTCGATCATGGCGATTGCGCAGAGCGACGGGAAAAAGGTGCTTGCCTTCTCCACGATCTCCAATCTGGGGCTGATGGTGGCCTGCGCCGGAGTCGGCCGGCAGGAGACAATCTGGGCCGGACTCTTTCTCATGCTGTTCCACGCGGTGAGCAAGTCGCTCCTGTTTCAGGATATCGGCGCGGTGGAAAACGCCACGCACTCGAGGGACTTGGAGGATATGCACGGTTTGATTCACCGCCTCCCGCGGCTTGGCGTGTTCATGTTCATCGGCATTGCCGGAATGTTTCTTGCGCCCTTTGGCATGCTGATCTCCAAGTGGGCGGCGTTAAAGGCGGCCGTGGATGCACACAACATTATGCTTGTTATCTTTATTGCATACGGCAGCGCGACGACGATGTTCTACTGGACAAAGTGGATGGGAAAGCTGATCTCGGCGACAAACGACCCGCCGTTTAAGGATATCACGAAGCGGAATGAGGTCATCTCGCTGACCATACATGCGGTCCTGATGATTGCATTGTGTGTGCTGTTCCCGATACTCTCCAAGATTTATGTGGAGCCCCTGATGCTGGAAATGTTCGGGGTGGCGCACGCAGTGCTGCCGATGAACGTGCTCTACATGCTTGTCGTTCTGATCTGTTTTATTTTTATTGTGCCTCTGCTGGCCTATGTGTTCTCAAAGCGGATCAAGGACGTTGACAAGATTGCCTACATGAGCGGTATCAACGAGGGCGATGACGACTCGTTTACCGACTCCTTTGGCGAGCCGAAAAAGCTTGTGATTTCCAACTGGTATTTCAAGGACCTCTTTGGGCAGAGAAAGCTCATGGTTCCTTGTATCGCAATCACGACAGCGGTGATCGTGGTGGAATTAGTGATTATTATAGGAGGTACCCTGCTATGATTTATCGAGTGATTTCCGTCATCCTGTTCCTTCTTTTGGCGCCGCTTGTCGGGGGGCTTTTAGACGGCATTGACCGCAAGATCTCCGCGCGCATGCAGGGACGTATCGGACCGCCGCTTTTGCAGCCCTTCTATGATCTGAAAAAACTGATGGCCAAGCAGACGATCGTGGTGGAGAAGGCGCAGACATTTCTGCTGCTTTCCTACTGTGCGACGCAGATTTTTACCGGATGCATGTTTTTTGCGGGAGAGGACGTTTTGATGTGCTTTTTTGTGCTGTCCACCGGGGCGACCTTTTTGGTGTTTGCGGGATATATCACCTACTCGCCCTACAGCTCGCTCGGCGCATCCAGGGAGCTCATTCAGATCATGTCTTATGAGCCGGCGATTCTTTTGTCCTGTGTGGGTCTGTATCTGGCAACCGGGACCTTCAATGTGAGCAGTATTATCCAGACACCGATCAGCCTGATCTTGGTGCTGCCGGGCTTTTTCTTCGGCTATGTGTTTATGCTGAGCATCAAAATGCGCAAGTCGCCGTTTGACATCAGCACGTCGCACCACCCGCACCAGGAGCTGGTGAAGGGGATCACCACCGAGATGGGCGCGAAGAACCTCGCCTTTTACACCATCACAGAGTGGTATGAGAATGTGTTCCTGCTCGGCGTGGTGGCGCTGTTTATTGTCAACAAAAATCCGTGGAGCTACCTCGCGGCGGTTATTGTGGTGCTTGGGATCTGTTTCCTTGAGACGCTGATCGACAATGTTTCAGCCCGCGTGAAGTGGCATGTCATGCTGAAGGTGAGCTGGATTGTGACCATACTGGCGTGCGGGATCAATCTGATGATTCTGATGTTGATAAACAGGGGGTAGAAAATGGCAAAGGTGAAAAGATCTCCGTGGCTGCTCCACTATGATGGCTCCAGCTGTAACGGATGCGATATTGAGGTGCTGGCTTGCTTGACTCCGGTTTACGATGTGGAGCGCTTTGGCGTGGTCAATACCGGTGATCCGCTGCAGGCAGACATTCTTTTGATCACGGGCGGAATCAACACGCAGAACCAGTCCGTGGTGAAGCAGCTCTATGAGCAGATGCCGAGGCCGAAGGTCGTGGTGGCAGTTGGCGTGTGCGCCTGTACCGGAGGTGTGTTTAAGGACTGCTACAATATTCTTGGAGGGGCGGATACCACGATTCCGGTGGATATCTATGTTCCGGGCTGCGCGGCCCGCCCGCAGGCGATTATCGACGGGGTGGTCAAGGCAGTTGCCCTGTTCCAGAAACGCGCCGACGAGTATAGCGCAAAGAAAGAGAGGAAAAACTGATGGCAGAAGTGATTTGTCCGGACAATGTTCTGGAAGAAATTAACGTGGACGAGCTCCTTGCGCGGGTGATGGCAAAGAAGAATGCCGGGCTCCGCCTTTCTCAGGCGTGCGCGGTCTGCGTGAACGGCAAGTATGAGCTGAGCTATTCCTTCGCCAACGATGACACCTACGAGTACACGACGCTGCGCGCAGTGATTGATCTCGATACAAATGTGCCGAGTGTTACGGCATTTTATCCGTTTGCGTTTCTGTATGAGAATGAGATGAAGGAGCTGTTTGGGGTGAAGATCGACATGATTAACCTGGATTACCATGACAAGCTCTACCGCATTTCCGCAGAGACCCCGTTTTTGAAAAAAGAAGGGGAGGAGAAATAGATGGGAAAGAGAAGTGTAATTCCGTTTGGACCGCAGCATCCGGTGCTCCCGGAGCCGATCCATCTGGATTTGGTGATAGAGGACGAGAAGGTCATTGAGGCGGTGCCGTCCATCGGGTTTGTGCACCGCGGTCTGGAGAGTCTGGTACAGAAGAAGGACTTCAATGAAATGACCTATATCGTGGAGCGCACCTGCGGCATCTGCAGCTTTATGCACGGCATGGGCTACTGCGAGAGCGTGGAGCACATTATGAATGTGGAGGTCCCGGAGCGCGGAAGGTTTCTCCGCACAATCTGGTGCGAGATGAGCCGCATGCACTCCCATTTGCTCTGGCTGGGTCTTCTTGCGGACGGTTTCGGGTTTGAGAGCCTGTTCTATCAGTGCTGGCGGATGCGCGAGAAAATCCTTGATCTGTTTGAGATGACGACGGGAGGCAGATGCATCTTTTCGGTCAACAAGATCGGCGGCGTCTTAAAGGATATTGACGGGGATATGATGGCGACGATCCTGTCCGTGCTTGACGGAATGGAGAAGGAGGTCAAGGATATCCGCAAGGTGTTCCTCTTTGATTACACCGTCGAGTCGCGCCTTAAGGATGTGGGCGTGCTCACAAAGCAGCAGGCGCACGACCTGGGCTGTGCAGGTCCCTTCGCCCGGGCGTCGGGCGTTAAGATGGACATGCGCAAGCGGGGCTACGCCGCATACTCGCAGATTGATTTCGAGCCGATCACAAGTGACATCGGAGACAGCTATGCCCGCTGTGATGTTCGCATCAACGAGATTTTACAGTCCATTGACATCATCCGTCAGGCGGCGGCAAAGATGCCGCAGGGCGAGATTTCGGTAAAGGTGACAGGGAATCCCAACGGCGAGTATTTCATGCGCGTGGAACAGCCGAGGGGGGAGGCCGTCTACTATGTGAAGGCGAACGGCACAAAGTTTTTGGACCGTATGCGCGTGCGCACGCCCACCTTTGCGAACCTTCCGGGCATGCTGGAAACATTGAAGGGCGCGGATCTTGCGGATGTGCCGATTCTGGTGATCACGATTGACCCGTGCATCAGCTGTACGGAACGCTAGAGGGGAGGGGAAGCTTATGTCGAACCTTATGAATTTTACCGGCACAATGTTAAAAAATCTGTTCTCCAAGCCGGTGACTGTCAATTATCCGGCGAAGCCTGCGGTGTATCCGGAGCGCAGCCGCGGGCATATAGAGATCAACATCGAGAGCTGTGTGCTCTGTGGTCTGTGTGCCATGAACTGCCCTTCCGGCGCAATCAAGGTGGATCGCCAGGGCGGAACCTGGAGCATCAACCGCTTTGACTGCGTGCAGTGCGGATACTGTACGGAGAAGTGCAACAAAAAAAGTCTGTCCATTGTGCCCGGATATCAGGAGCCTATGGGCCAAAAGAGTGTCTATACGCTGGAGAAGCCGAAACCTGAGGCGCCGAAAGCGGAGGAGCCAAAAACTGAGGCACCGAGCGCGGATCAGCCGAAGGCCGAACAGAAAGAGGGTTAGAGCATATGCATGAATATCACGGTGCTGTGGAGATTATCGAGCATGCCGAGGAGCACGCCAGAGAGCGCGGCCACAGCAGGGTTACAAAAATTAATCTGGTGATCGGCGAGGGCTCCGGGTATTCCTTCGAGGCGGTGAAGGGATATTTTGACGAGGTGTCGCCGGGAACCATGTGCGAGGGCGCGGAGGTTACCGTGCGCACCACCAAGGTCATGCTCCGCTGTCCGAAATGCCATGAGCTGTTTCCCAAGAAGCCGCTGCAGTACGACTGCCCGCATTGCGGCACGCCGGGGGAGCCGACGGACGCCGGGCGCGAGATGGCGATCGACAGCGTTGAGACGGCATGAAATGAAAAAACGGATTACTGTGACCGGTCTGGTGCAGGGAGTCGGCTACCGCCCCTTTGTGGCGGAGCTTGCCGAGGAGCTGAACCTGTCCGGAGAAGTGAAGAATGCCGGAGGCATCGTAACCATCCTTGCCGACGGAGAAGAGGAGGCGTTGGAGATTTTTATCCAGCGCCTAAGTTCGTCTGCCCCCCAGGGCGCTGTGGTGGCGGATGTGCAGAGCGAGCCGGCGGAGGTTCCGGTGCCGCCCGGATTCCGAATTGCGGCAAGCGGGGACGAGACGGAGGAGCTGCGCATTCTTCCCCCGGATCTTCCGGTGTGTGAGCACTGTGTGCGGGAGATGGCGGATCCCGCCAACCGCAGATACCGCTATCCCTTTATCAGCTGTGTGAGCTGTGGACCGCGCTTTAGCATCATGCGGAGCGTTCCTTATGACAGGGAAACCATCACAATGGACGCCTTTCCGATGTGTGAGGACTGCGAGAGAGAGTACCGCAGGAAGGGGGATCGCCGGAGACACGCCCAGACCATCGCCTGCAAGGCCTGCGGACCGCAGCTTAGAGCGGTTACGCCGGAGAGTGCGGCAAATGGCGAAGCTGCGGCGCGGGATGAAGATGCATGGAAACTTGCAATAAAAATTTTGCGTGAAGGAGGCATTGTTGCCGTCAAGGATATCGGGGGTTTCCATCTTGCATTCCTCCCCGACTGCTCCAAAGCCGCGCGTCGCTTGAGGGAGTTTAAGGAGCGGGAGAGGAAACCGTTTGCTGTCATGTTCCCCGGGATGGAGGAGATTCGGCGGTACTGCCGGGTGAGTTATGCGGAGGAGCGCCTTCTTCTCAGCAGCGCGCGTCCGATTGTCCTGCTGGAGAAGGAGAAGGATTTTGCGCCGGAGGTGTGCGCGGGCAGCGACCGGATGGGGGCGTTTCTGCCCTGCAATCCCCTGCAGATTCTGCTTATGCAGGAGCTGGGGCCGCTGGTGATGACCAGCGGAAACCGCGGAGGGGAGCCGATTATCACGGAGGATACGGACATGCTTGCGCTGATGCAGTCCGGATGTCCCGACCTGATTCTCACGCACGACAGGGAGATCCTGACCCCGCTCGAAGACTCGGTCTGTCAGGTCACGGAGGCGGGAGTGGGCATTCTCCGCAGAGGGCGGGGGCATGTGCCGGAGCCCATTCGGATGCCCCGCAGGCTGAGGGATTGCTTTGCGGCAGGCGGCGACCTAAAGGCGGTGTTTGCCCACGGAAAAGGCAGTATGGCGTATCTGAGCGGCCCGTTTGGGGATCTGGATGATGCGCGCTGTCTGCGGGCTCGCCACAGTTCGGCGGCACATATGGCGGAATTGTTGAACATACACCCAGAGCGCATGGCAGCTGACCTGCACCCGGGCTACCACTCGGGAACCGAAAATCCCTTCAGGGATCTGCCGACGGTCAGGATCCAGCATCATCACGCCCACATTCTGTCGGTTATGGCAGAGCACGGGCTGGAGGGACCGGTTCTCGGAGCGGCGTTTGACGGCACCGGATACGGACGGGACGGTGAGATCTGGGGCGGAGAATTTCTGCTTTGCAGGGGCAGCAGGATGGAGCGCGTCGGACACTTTGCGCCGGTGCACATGGTCGGCGGAGACGCCGCGGCAAGGGACGCCGCGCTTTCTCTGTGGTGCTGTTTGCTGGAAGCGCATGATCTGGGATATCTGACCGCAGAGGACATGGAGGAGGCGAGGAAGCTGCCCGTTTTTTTGGGAAAAAGTGCCATGTGTGACACGACAGCGGCGGCAAGGCGGGCAAACATCCAAACCTGTGTGAGTACCTCTTTGGGGCGGCTGTTCGATGCCGTGTCTGCGCTGCTTGGCATCTGTGACTATAACAGCTATGAGGGGGAATGTGCCATCTGTCTGGAGCAGAGCGCCCTCCGGGCAAAGCGCCGTGCCGAAGCGGCCGGGAAGGGGACGGAGCGCATGGAAAAGATGCTCGGCGCGCCGACGGTTTTGCGGCAGGACGGAGTCCGCGTGATTGACAGTGTGAGGCTTATTGCTGAGCTGTACGCCGCAAGAAAAAAGGGGTGTGATCCGGCAGACCTTGCGCTGGCGTTTCACCGCTGGATTGTGGCGGCCACGCATGAGATGTCTGCTGTGCTCAGGGCGGATTATCAGGTGTCTGACATTGCGCTCTCCGGCGGCTGCTTTGCCAACCGGATTCTCTTGGATGAGACCGTGGAGGCGCTGGCGGATCATGGATTTGCCGTTTACCGCAACGAGTCCGTGCCTTGTGGGGACGGCGGGCTTGCCCTGGGGCAGTTGTATTATATGACTTTTGAGACCGAGATATAAAGGAGAGAAGACTATGTGTGTAGCACTTCCGGGAAAGGTGATTGAACTGCAGGGAGCCGATGCGGTGGTGGATTTTAACGGAAACCAGGTCAAGGCGCGCGCCGGGCTGGTGGATGTGCAGGTGGGGGACTATGTGCTGGTGCATGCGGGGTGCATCCTGCAGAAGGTATCCACGGAGGAGGCCGAAAATCTGAATGCCCTGATGGATGAGGTGGGTGCATGGAGTTAGAGGCGGTAAAGGCTTATTTAAAAGCATATGACGGCCCCGAGCTGTCCATCATGGAGGTCTGCGGAAGCCATACGGCGGCAATTGCGGAGAACGGCATTCCGGGTCTGCTTTCGCCGAAGCTTAGTCTGGTCTCCGGCCCCGGCTGTCCGGTCTGTGTGACGCCCTCCGCCTATATTGACAGGCTGACTGCGCTGGCGCTTGAGGAAGGGGTCACGGTCGTGACATTCGGCGATCTGCTGCGCGTGCCGGGGAGCAGTAGAAGTCTTGGCATGGCACAGGGGGAGGGAGCCCGCGTGGAGATGGTCTACTCCCCGATGGATGTGATTGCGCTCGCAAAAAAAGAGCCGGGGCGGCAGTTTGTGTTTGCGGCGGTGGGGTTTGAGACCACCACGCCGGTTTACGCGCTTCTGGTTCAGGCGCTCACGGAGGAGGGCGTGGAGAATGTGAGGCTGTTGACTGCCCTAAAGACCATGCCCCCGGTGATCGATTATCTCTGTGCAAACGGTGCGCCGGTGCAGGGCTTTCTGGCTCCGGGACATGTGTGCGCTGTGACGGGGAGCAAAATTTTTGCCGGGCTGGCAGAAAGCTACCGCGTTCCCTTTGGCGTCTCCGGCTTTGGGGCGGAGGAGATTCTAATCGCGCTCTATGGGCTTGTGAAAATGTGTGAGAGCGGCAGGGCGGAGGTGAGGAATTTCTATCCTTCGGTGGTGACGGAGGATGGAAATTTAAAGGCAAAGGCTTTGGTGGAGAAATATTTTACCGAGACGGACGCGGCGTGGCGGGGGATCGGAAGGATTGAGCGCTCCGGACTGGTACTGCGGGAGGAGTATTCCCGCTATGATGCAGGGAGTCTTGGACTGGACGAGGATCAGAAAAAAAATCAGGCGTGCTGCTGCGACCGGGTGCTGATGGGCAGGATGAGGGCGCAGGAGTGTCCTCTGTTCAAGACAGTCTGCAGCCCCATGAACCCACAGGGGGCGTGCATGGTATCGACGGAGGGCGCCTGTTTTTCTTATTATATGAGAGGAGCATAACAGTGGAAGATCGGATTCGGATGGTTCATGGGAGCGGCGGGAGCGCCACCAATGAGCTGATTTCAGACTTATTTGCAAGGGCTTTTCAGAGTGAGACCTTAGACCGGATGGAGGACTGTGCCATTGTCGCGGGCACAGAGCGCATTGCCGTGACAACGGACAGCTTTGTGGTGACACCGGTGGAATTCCCGGGCGGAGATATCGGCCGCCTGTCCGTCTGCGGAACTGTCAATGATCTGCTGATGCGGGGCGCGCAGCCGAAATATCTGACCTGCGGCTTTATCCTTCAGGAGGGAACATCCATTGAGGTACTGCGCCGCGTGGCAGAGTCCATGGCAGAAACCGCGCGGGAGGCGGGGGTGCAGATCGTTGCAGGGGATACGAAGGTGGTGAACGGCAGCGGCGAATTTTACATCAACACAACCGGGGTGGGAATATTTGATGGAGACCGAAGCCGTCTCGACATTTGCGCGGCGGGCGCAAAGGAGGGGGACGCGATCCTTGTATCCGGCAATCTGGGGGACCATCACGCGGCGATTCTGTCCGGGCGCATGGGGATTAAAAACCAGATTGTCAGCGACTGTGCGCCGCTGTGCGACATGGTGGAGCGGCTGCTTGCGGCGGGCATTCACATTCATGCCATGCGGGACGTGACGAGGGGAGGTCTGGCGACCGTACTGAAGGAGCTGGCGGAGGCGGCGCAGAAGACCTTTACGCTGGAACAGGAGCTTCTGCCGATTACGCGCCAGGTACAGGATTTCTGCGGACTTCTCGGACTGGACCCGCTCTATATGGGCAATGAGGGCAAGCTGGCGGCGATTCTTCCCGGGGAGGAGGCCGAGCGGGCGGTCTCGATCATGAGGGAGGCAAAATACGGCGGGAATGCCTGCCGCATCGGCACGGTCACAGCGGAGGAGCCCGGAAGGCTGCTGCTAAAGACAAGAATCGGGGGGCTGCGGTCGCTGGATGTCCTGATGGGGGAAGGGCTGCCCAGGATTTGTTGAAAGAAGAAACTTATGAAAAAGGTTTGAAACGGAATAGAGGTTGATGCGAATGGGAAACATAAACCGTGAGGACATGCTGGAATTGACAAGGAGAATGACGCTAAAGCGCCACTGCTTCAGCAGGATCGCAGGGGCATATCTGGATGAGGAGGGACTGGTGGACGGTAGCTTCAACAAGCACTTTCAGAAGCTCTCCGCCAAGGACCAGCAGATCAATCTGGAGATCGCAAAGGCAATTCCTTTTTCCGACACCAACACGGAATTGAAGGAATACAGCTTCCGCGCAGAGGAGGAAAAGCCGGGCAGCATCTGGCAGCTCTTGATGGCGCTGCGGGAGTGCGAGCTGAAAAATGACGCCATGCTGGATGTGTTTTACGAGATCATGGGCGAAAAGCTTCAGAGTAAAGAAGCCTATGCGGTCTATGTCTTCTGCGGAAATTACGATGTGCCGCTGATGGGCAGCGACAAGGAGAGCCAGTGGGAGTCTGAGGAGGTCTATTCTTTTTTGATCTGTGCGGTGTGTCCCGTAGACGAAGGTTACGAGCCAAAAGAGCCGACGTGCGGATTTCTGTTTCCGGCATTTAAGGACAGGAGCACGGATGTCCATCGAGTGAATCTGTTTCAGAGGGAGGGGCAGAGTCCTTACGGCATGGAGGCGGTTTTCGGCTGGAAGAAATCTTAGAATGATTAAGGAGAAATGACTTATGTTGATGCCTAGTTTATTTGGAGAAAGTTTGCTGGATGATTTCTTTGATATGCCCTCTTTCCCGAGATTTCCGGGAAACCACGGCGCTGCGGGCAACATCATGCACACAGATGTCAGGGAGACGGCAAACGGCTACGAGATTGCGATGGATCTTCCGGGATTTCGGAAGGAGGATGTACAGGCAGAGCTGAAGGATGGATATCTGACGGTCAATGCGTCCACAAACACCTCCAGGGATACGAAGGATGATGACGGGAAATATATTCGGAGGGAGCGTTACAGCGGTTCCTGCAGCAGAAGCTTCTATGTGGGTGCCCAGATTACCCAGGAGGATATCAAGGCAAAATTCGAGAACGGCGTTTTAAAGATTGCTGTGCCGAAGAAGGAAGCAAAGCCTGTGGTAGAGGATAAGAAATACATTGCGATAGAAGGCTGATCGGATGATGAAATGTCGGGGTTTCTCAAGGAAATTGAGGAACCTCTCTTTTTTTTACTGCTCAAACTTTTTGACAATCCCATTACAACATATGGATATTCTGAAAACAATACGCAAAATATATACAAAAATTGACAAACATGTTCCTGTATGATATATTGTAGACATAGTCTACAAATCTTAATGTAGAGAGGGTTATTCCAATGTTTACATAGTGCGGGTGTTTTGCTGTTCGTTTACATTGGAGGGGGGAAATTATGAAAAAGATAGTATAT
>JAFLRQ010000051.1 GCA_022511395.1 Agathobacter sp.
AAAAACAGCTGACAATAAACAGATTGTCAGCTGTTTTGTGTACTTATTCTCTTTCGGATCGTCTACGATACGTCCTTTGTCAAGTGAATTGCCTGTGACAGGAGTGCCGGGTTTACATCATTTTGGACGCGAAGCGTTGCTCCGTTCACAGAGATCTCAATGGTAGGGGAGGCGTTGTCATGTGCTTCCTGAGAGGAAACTGCCGGATTGAGTCTGACAACATCCTGATTCGATGACAGGTCAATCAGCTGCAATTGTTTTTTGTCTGCATGGAGCTTCGGAGCCGCCTTCTGGTGCAGATACACAAAGAAGTAACCCAATCCAACAACACACACTCCGCCTATGATATTTCCAAGCGTTACCGGCAACAGGTTGTTCAGCAGAAAACCTGACCATGTCAGCGCTTCGTCAGCTGCTATGCCGTATTCTCCTGAAATCATGATCCCGGCAGGTATAAAATACATGTTTGCGATACTGTGTTCATAACCTGACAGAACAAATAACATAATCGGCATATATAATCCTATTATTTTGCCGGCCACATCTTCTGCAGAAAAAGAAATCCAAACGGCAATACAAACCAATATGTTACACAAAATTCCTCTTAAAAAAGCATCCGGCGCCGTAAGTAATACTTTAGTTTGTGCGGTTGCTACAGCGGACTCTGCCAATTTGTTGCTAAACTGGGAATATGCATGACTATAGGTCAGCATAGCTGCAACAAAAATACTGCCCACAAAATTTCCAAGATATACAATTACC
Organism: Agathobacter sp.; assembly: GCA_022511395.1. Lineage (GTDB taxonomy): Bacteria > Bacillota > Clostridia > Lachnospirales > Lachnospiraceae > Roseburia. The sequence goes on from JAFLRQ010000051.1 coordinate 763, forward strand.
CAATTCTTGAGCATGCCTGTGACAGTTGCTTTCCCTTGCATCACCGGAATGATGATCAGGCTGTTTCCCGTAAAGAGCTCGGCTCCGGCCATAATTACCATAAGAAGACCAACCGGAAAAACCAATGCACCAAGGAACTTTCCAAGAGATGCCCCAACGCCCGCATCTGCGCCGACCACCTGGCTGCCAAATGCTCCAAACGCGATGAACATACCGGCAAATATTGCCAATATAAACGCTTTTGATACTGCAAGCTTTGTTTTTGCAGCACCGGCATCTGAATATCTTTTTGCTATGTCTGCTGGTCCGTACATATTTCACCCCCCATTTCTTCGTTCTATTAGAACTTGACAAATCTGTCTGCTTCCTCGGTAAGGCTGCCGGCGATCTGTCTGTTATCATTCATCGCATTTGCAATCTCACCGATATCCTTCACCAGATCGGATGTATTGGCAGCTACATTTGCGGTACTGTTTGTACTCTCGTCAACAGCCGTATTGATTCCGTCTATGGATGTTGTGATACTCTCCATCAACTGTTTCAAATTGATCGACATATCATTGAAGCGAGTGACAATTCCATTCACATGGACCGCATCATCATTGTACTGTTTTCCTGCATTGACAAATCCGTCATAATCCGGAAGGATCGTTTCATTAATATAGTCTACAATGGAATTTGCATTTTTGATCAGCTCATTTACTGATTGGATCACCATATTGTTGATGGTCTGAATGTTATTCGCAGCTTCTCTGCTGGAATTTGCAAGCTGGCTGATCTCATCTGCCACTACCGCAAATCCGCGTCCTGCCTCTCCGGCTCTTGCCGCCTCAATGGAGGCATTCAGCGATAAGAGGTTGGTCTGGCTGGAAATATTTAAAATTTCATTTGTCAAATCATTGACACGGTCTACGCTCTTACTGCTCTCAATCGCCTGCCGCAGCTGTCCGATGATATCATTCACGACATCACTGGTATTCTTTTTATTATCAACGGCACTCTTTTCCAGATCCTCTGCACGTTTCCGCATTCCTGTTGCATAATCATACAGACCCTGGGATTCATTGGATAAATCGATAATATTATCATCTACAACACCTACATTCTCCTTAATGCTTGCCAGAGCAGAGGATACCTCCTCCATAGAAGCAGATAATTCTTCCATGACAGACGAAATGTCATAAGAATTATCGTTTGCTGTGGATACTTTGTCAGATACCAGATTCACAATAGAACCAAGCTGGCCGGAGCTGGCATTAATCTGTCCCATAATGCCCTGCAGTGTCTGAATAAAGGTATTGATGCCGTTTGCCAAAGTACCGATTTCGTCTGTACAGAAACACTGTACACGCTTGGTCAAATCGCCCTGGCCTGCCTCGATGGTTGCAATTACATCTCTCAGCTGCTTATTAATATTGATCAGACGTTTCACGCACCACTTCCAGCTTACCCATACTACATAGGCAAGAACGGCAATGCCTGCTACGAAAATAAAGAAAATGATGCCTGTGACCTGTCTATATGTGCTGGACTGATTCAGCACAGCTTTGTCAAGGTCATTTTTATTCATGGAAGACATGACGTCTAACTCTGCGGTAAGGGCGGTACCTGCCGCCTTCAAATCCTTGTTGGCCAGAGAAACGGCATTTGCTCTGTTTCCGCTTGCACTGTCCGCTAAAATAGTATCGTAGATAACCAGATAATCGGCATAATCAGACTTGAACTTCTGAAAACTATTCATCGCTTCATCGGAATCAATCAGCGCTTCAAATTCATTACATGTACTGGAAATCGTTGCCTTTAAGGAATCCGCCTCCTCAATCAAAACTGCCTGCAGATCTTTATCGTCCTCGGCCACAATATGTGCAAATGCGACACGTCTGAGCGTCTGATAGGCAGCAGTGATTTCGCCCAGCTTTTCGATTTTCATGGCGTAATTGCCGGAAATCGCCTCACTTGCAGACATAATCTGTTTCGTGCACATAAGACTGACCAGTCCCATCGCGAACATCAGAACACCGAGACACGCCACAGGGACCAGAATTTTAATTCGAATACTCAAGTTTCTAAACCACATAACCATTGTTCATTCCACCCTTCTGTAAATTGTTTTGACAGGTATCGTTACAAATTTCTTCCAATTTTCTCTCTTTTATGTTATTATAGATTAAATTATTTGTTGCATCCTAAAGTATACTGATCTGCGCTATGTATTAATAGTTTCAAACACCTGCCCCTCTTTCGTTTATTCTTGTTTCTGTTAACAAATATTCTGCCTTTTTAAACATAAAAGAGATAAAAATTCATCTATTTACTATAATACATAATTTTTGTTGTTTTGTCTATTTATTTTGAATATTTAGTTTAGGTATCAGCAATTTTTTTTATTGCATTGTGTCGTAGATTCATGTATTCTATAAAATGGTGACGATGAATTTTTCGACACCTGTTCTGTCATTTTACATAGAATAATGGTGTGATACAGGGACGAAAATGCAGGATTTGCCATGCGATTATTCATAACGGCATAGGAGCACGGAATGGATCTGTTTGATTACATGAGAGAACAGAATATGAAAAAAGAGTCGCCGCTGGCTTCGAGGCTGCGGCCTTCGACACTCGATGAGGTGGTCGGGCAGCAGCATATCGTGGGGAAGGATAAGCTTCTCTACCGGGCCATCAAAGCGGATAAACTGAGCTCCATCATTTTTTACGGACCTCCGGGAACCGGGAAGACGACGCTGGCGCGGGTGATAGCGAACACGACCAGCGCCGAGTTTACGCAGATCAACGCGACTGCGGCCGGGAAAAAGGACATGGAGGCCGTTGTGGAGGCCGCGAAAAACAACCAGGGGATGTACGGGAAAAAGACCATTCTGTTCATTGATGAGATCCATCGATTCAACAAGGGGCAGCAGGATTATCTGCTTCCGTTTGTGGAGGATGGTACGGTCATTTTGATTGGGGCGACGACGGAAAATCCGTATTTTGAGGTGAACGGCGCTCTTTTGTCTCGGTCGGTTATTTTTGAGCTCAGGAAATTGACCTCTGAGGATATCAAGGTGCTTCTGCTTCGGGCCGTCCATGACAGCGAGAAGGGGATGGGCGCTTATCAGGCCGAGATCGACGCGGATGCGCTGGAGTTTCTCGCAGATGTGTCCAACGGTGATGCCAGGGCAGCACTCACGGCGATTGAGCTTGGAATATTGACGACGGAGCGCAGTGGCGACGGCATCATCCATATCACGATTGATGTGGCATCGGAGTGCATCCAAAAGCGCGTTCTGTCCTACGACAAGGACGGGGATAACCACTACGACACAATCTCTGCCTTTATCAAGAGTATGCGGGGGTCAGACCCGAATGCTGCTGTCTATTATCTGGCGCGGATGCTTTATGCCGGAGAGGATGTGAAATTTATCGCAAGGCGGATTATGATTCTTGCCTCGGAGGATATCGGCAATGCGGATCCGATGGCGATGGTTGTGGCGGCATCCGCCGCGCAGGCGGTCGAGCGGGTGGGGATGCCGGAGTCGCAGATCATTTTGGCGCAGGCAGTGACCTATATGGCGAGCGCGCCGAAGAGCAACTCCGCGGTGAATGCCATTGATAAGGCAATGCGCGTGGTGAGGGAGACAAAAACACCGCCGGTTCCGGCGCATTTGCAGGATTCCCACTATGGATCCGCGGAAAAGCTGGGGCACGGGATCGGTTACAAATACGCGCACAACTTCAAAAATCATTATGTGAAACAGCAATATCTGCCGGACGGCCTGACCGACGAGGTGTTTTATGAGCCCTCCGAGAACGGCTATGAGGCAGAAATTCGAGCGTATTATGCAAAAATTCACGAAGACCCGGATGAGTAAGACGAAAGGAGAAATTATTTATGAAATCCTATCAGGAGATGTCAAAGGAAGAACTGCTGAAAGAAAAGGAGGCTCTGGAGGCCGAGTATCAGAAGATTCAGACAATGGGACTGAATCTGGATATGTCGAGAGGTAAGCCCTCGGCGGAGCAGCTGACGCTCTCGGAGGACCTTCTGGATGTGGTGAATTCCAGAAATACCTTAAAGAGCGAGGACGGGATTGATGTGCGCAACTACGGAACCCTCGAGGGAATCCCGGAGGCGCGGAGACTGATCGGAGAGATGCTGGACTGTGACCCGGATCAGGTGATCATTTACGGCAACTCCAGCTTGAATATCATGTACGATCAGGTTGCCAGAGGAGAGCTGAGTGGATATATGGGGAACACCCCATGGTGCAGACTTGACAAGGTGAAGTTTTTGTGCCCGGTGCCCGGGTATGACCGACATTTTGCGATCACGCAGGAATTTGGCATTGAGATGATCAACATTCCCATGACGCAGAACGGGCCGGATATGGATCTGGTAGAACAGTATGTGAACACCGACCCGGCGGTCAAGGGAATCTGGTGTGTGCCGAAATATTCCAACCCGCAGGGGGTGGTATACTCAGATGAGACGGTGAGGCGGTTTGCAAATTTAAAGCCGGCAGCACCGGATTTCCGCATTTTCTGGGATAATGCCTACGTCGTGCATCACCTCTATGAGGATGAACAGGCGGAGATTTTGAATATTATGAAGGAGTGCGAGCTGGCCGGAAATCCCGATATGGTCTTCCAGTTCTGCTCTACCAGCAAGGTCACGTTTCCGGGGTCCGGCATTGCGGCGCTCGCCGCGTCGCCCGCAAATATTGCGGACATTAAAAAACGTCTCAGCATTCAGACCATCGGCCACGACAAGATCAACCAGCTGCGCCATGTCGCGTACTTTAAGGATATGGAGGGCATCCGCAGCCATATGAAAAAGCATGCGGATATCATGCGCCCGAAGTTTGAAATGCTGGAAGAGCTTTTTCGTGAGGAGCTGGCCTCACGCGGGATTGGAAGCTGGGTGAGCCCGAAGGGCGGTTATTTCATCAGCTTAGAGGTATTGCCGGGCTGTGCGAAGGCGATCGTGGATAAGTGCAAGCAGGCAGGTGTCGTCCTGACAGGCGCGGGCGCTCCGTTCCCTTACGGCAGAGACCCCGAGGATCGGGTGCTGCGCATTGCGCCGACCTATCCGTCCATGGAGGAACTAAAGCAGGCGGCAGCGGTTTTTGTCACGATTGTACGTCTGGCGAGTGCTGAAAAACTGATTTTAGAAAAATAAGTCAAGATTTAATCAAAATAAGATTTAATAAACGGAGATTTCCATGACAAGGCGCGAAAGGGCGATGAGTCTGTTCGAAAATGGATACAACTGTACACAGTCTGTGGTGCTGGCGTTCTCTGACCTTTTGGAGCTTTCGGAGGAAACGCTGGCACAGATTGTCTCCGCTTTTGGGGGCGGCATGGGACGGCTGAGGGAGGTGTGCGGAAGCATGTCCGGAGTCTTTTTTGTGACGGGGATGCTGTACGGATACCACGAGCCGAAGGATTTTGAGGGGAAAAAGGAGCTCTATGCCAAAGTGCAGGAGCTGGCATGCCGCTTTGAGGAGCGGAACGGTTCAATCATATGCAGGGAGCTCTTGGGTCTGGATCACAGGCGGGATGAGCCCATACCGCAGGAGCGCACGCCGGAGTACTACAGAAAACGCCCCTGCAGGGAGCTGATTGGCTGTGCGGCGGAAATTCTGGATCAGTTCATCATGGAACAGCAAAATTAAATTTTTTTAATTTGGGTCTTTACAAATTCAAAAAATCATGTATGATAGGAGTTACCCTATTTTGCATTTCAGAAGATTTATGCATATGCTGTCATATGCATTTTTCTTATATTTGCCTTTCGAAGATGCATGTGGCAGGACACAGCGTTTAGAAAGGATGGAACATGAAAGAAATATTTCAGGAGTACGGCGGCGTACTTATCACGGTTATAGCTATCTTAGCAGTCATTCTCGTCATTAAAGCAGTGGTCGGGAGTGATGTGGACGGCCCGATCGGGTCTGCCTTTTCCGATATTATCCAAAATTTCATAGATCAGGCTAATGCCAACACCGGTTTGACCTTGGATTAGGTGTCCTATGGTATTGGGAAAAGACTATTTTGGCCCGCTTTGGAAATTCATCACCAACGAGGAGATCACGGACGTGGATTACAATGGGCGGGAGCTTTGGCTGACAAACATCTACAACGAGCGCTACCGGGTGAGTCAAGCCTATGTGGATGAGCATTTGTCAACCGCTTTTGTGGAACAGTTTACACAGCGGATTGCCAATGTTGTGAGCAGGCAGTTCAACAAGAGATATCCGGAGTTGGAAGCGGAGACCAGCGAGCTGAGAGTGACCATACTGCACGAGTCGGTTGCGCGCTCCGGGCGCAGCATCAGTATACGCAAGACGCCGCCGATTATCCGGCTGGATGCGAGAAAAGCGCTGGACGGAAATTATTGCAGCAAGAGCGTCCTTGCCCTTCTCATCAACTGCGTTAAGGCGCAGATGAACTTTATCTTTTGCGGGATGCCGGGAATCGGAAAGACGGAGTGTGTCAAATTTTTTTCCGGGTTCATATCGGGGAATGACCGCGTGATCACCATTGAGGATACGATGGAGCTCCGATACGCGGCGACAAATCCGGGGAAGGATTGCATTGAACTGAGGGTGGACGATGACGTCTTTGAATACTCGGATGCCATCAAGGCCAGTCTGCGGTTAAACCCCAAGTGGATCATGCTCTCGGAGGCCAGATCCAAGGAGGTAAAGTATCTGCTGGAGAGTTGGTCAACCGGTGTCTGCGGAATGACGACAATTCACACGGATGATGTGCGCAATATTCCGGACAGGATTTTAAACATGCTGGAGAGCCGTGTGGATGCGGACCGTCTGGAGAACGACATCTATCAGGCGGTGGATGTCGGTATCCTGATTCGCAAGAGGAAGGGCGAGAACAACCGGGTCTACCGCTACATTGACCAGGTATGTTTTTTTCTGCGGGAAAAGGGCAGAAATCAAGTGGCGATGCTGGTGCAGGACGGCAGTCTGGTAAAAAAGGAGCTGCCGGCAAGTGTGCAGAGCCGGCTGCTGCGCGTTCAGATTGAGGATCCGTGGGAGTGTCCGCAGCTGGACCAGGAGCTCGCGGAGGGAAGGGAGGCTGCGAATTGATTTATCTGGTATTTTTCTTTGGAATGTATGCCTTAAAGCTTTTGCTGAGAATGCACTGGATTACGGCGCTTGTGCTCACAGTGTTCGGGCTGATGATGCTGCCGAGGCACCGCAGGCTCTTTCGGGAGATGAACCGGCAGAAGGCACGGTTCACGGAGGCCGTGGAATATCTGGACACATTGCTCTACGCCTTTGCCAAGGAGGAGAAAATCGACCAGGCGCTGGAAAATGTGGAGGCGGCTCTGATCGGGCAGGTCAGGACGGTAGTGCACGAGGCGGTTGAGCATCTGCACATGACTTATGATGACACGGATGTGATGCGGGAATCCTTAAGAATCGTGGAGCAGAGGTATCCCTGCGTGCGAATTGTGACGGTGCACGATTTTATTGTACATGTGGAGAACTACGGCGGCCGGATCGAGCGCGCCATCAGCCTGCTGCTATCGGACAAAAAACGGTGGGAAAGCCGTATTCTTCTGGCGATCAAGGATCGCTCGAAAATGTTCTCGGACATCGTGATGTCAATCGCGGCGTCGATCTTAATCTGCGGAATTATCCTATACCTGCCTGTAATGGATATGGATATCAGCAAAAACATTGTCTGCCAGATTTTGACCGCAGTTATGGTCATGCTGGACGATCTGATTTTGCTCAAGGCACAGAAGATGATGGCTCCCGACTGGCTCAGAATGGAGGTGCAGCGTGACCCGAACGAGAAGAAACGCATGGAGGATTACAAGAACTACAACGCGAAAAAGGAACTGGGGCTCTCGGTGCTGCTCTCTGTTCCCTGCTTTGTGGGTGCGGCCGCAGCGATCTGTCTCGGAAAGCAATGGCTCATGCTTCTCGCATCTGCGCTTGCGATCCTTATGCTGAACCAGCACCGGATCGGCCACAGGCTTGCGAGGCGGAACCTCGTCAGGAGCATCAAGCGCGCGTTTCCCAACTGGCTGATGGACATTGTTCTGCTCCTGCAGAGTGAGAATGTACAGATGTCGATACGCAAATCGCTGGAGCAGGCTCCGGCAGTGCTGGGGGCGGAGCTGCGGCTGCTGAATGAGAGGCTGGAGATGGAGCCGGAGTCCGCGGAGCCTTACCACGTATTTCTGCAGGAGTTCGAGATCCCGGAAGTACATGCGGCGATGAGTATGCTTTTTTCGATATCCATGGGTCACAGCAGCCAGGTGGACAGGCAGATCGGGGATCTGATCGACCGGAATCTTGAGATGCTGGATGCTGCGGAAAAGGAACATCTCGCAAACCTTGGGAGCGGCATGTATCTGTTGTTTCTGGCTCCGGTGCTCACTGCCTCTTTCAAGCTGGTCGTGGATATGGCGGTATTTATGCTGTCATTTATCGCGGGTGTAGGTATCTAGGAGAGTGAAGGATGAGTCAGATTATCAAAACTTTTATGTGTGTTTTCTTGATTTTGTTTATGACTGCGGCTACGATCGGGATCCTGACCGCCTATCTGCAGGTGCTTGGCGCCCAGGATCTGCAGGCCCAGATTGTAGATGAAATCGAAAACAGCGATTATGCTCCGGCCGTCGTGCGGGAGTGTTTTGCCAACGCGGAGAAAGCCGGCTGCGAGCTGACGGTGACTTACTACTATGAGGGCGGCGGGACAGTCTGCTGTACGGACAGCGCTTTTGTTGCGACAGATGTCAGCAGCGTGACCATGGCGCGGGTGGAACTGAGCTTTCCGCTGGAAATCAGGCTGTTCGGCTTTAGCAAAAGGCATAGCTTTACCGGCTATGCAAAGTGAGGGATAAGAGTATGAAGCAATTGATTGAGGAGTATGGGGTAGGAGCGGCACTGCTCCTGCTCGGAAGCGGAATTTTGGCGGCGCTTGTACAGTTTCTTGCGCTGCTTGCGGAGGTGTGAATATGAAGGAAGTAATAAGAGAATACGGGAGTGTCGTGATCGCTGCGGTCGGCGCCTTTTTGCTGTTTTCGATCGTGGGGCGGATCCTGTTTTTCCAGGACAGCCTGCTGGCGCTGATGGTGCAGCTTTGGGGCAATGGAGGATGCTGATATGAAACAGATTATACTGGGGCTTTTGGGTACGGCCATTGTGGTCTACACCATTGTCTCCTGCCTGTCGGTTTACAGTATCTCCGGCCGGAGAAATGAGATGGAGAACTGTCTGGCATCGGTACTTGCGCAGAGCATGGAGGAATATTTTGTGCGGCAGGTGCCGATGTGGGCGAAGAAGGAGGCGAGTGAGCTTACAGGCGAACCGGGAGAGGAGCTGTGGAAGGTGGTCTATGTCAAAGACCGCAAATACAGCGACGCGCAGGTGGAAGCGTTTGTGAAACAGGATCTGATCGCACAGCTGCGCTCAGACTCCAAGATTACCGTGTCCGTCCGCGCATGTGATATGGAGAAGGGCATCCTCTCCGTAGGTATCACAGAAAAATTTTATCTGCCAAACGGCATGGAGAAAACGATCCGGTGTGACAAGACACTGGTGGCAGAGCAGGAGGGAATGATTTGAGAGAACAGATAAGAAAAATGAAGAAGCAAATTCGGCAGGTGTTCGCACTGGTACTTGCGATGTGTATTCTAATGGCATCTGCTGAGCCCGTGGAGGTGAGGGCAAATACCTTTGACAACGCCTACACCTATTACAATTTATACGGGGATGGGGTCAAGTTTTGGAAAAGCGGGAAGACGGACGGCGATATCTGCTATGCCACGAAAGCGAATCTTTCCTCTGCGTCTACACGCTTTCGAACACTGGGGTGGAAAGCGACCGTGAGAAACGAGAGCGGAAGTATCCTGCAAACGATCTATTTTAAACTGGGCGGCGACTATTTGCAGTATGTGGATTCGCGAGTGGTAAGCGGCTATGAGTACAATCTGTATATGATGGAACTAAGCACTCTTAATAAGCGGATGAATGCGAAGACGAAAGAGGCGCTGGAGGCAGGAAAATGCACAATTACGCTGGATGCCTGTATGACGACGGTAAAGAACGATGTCGTGCAGGGCGGCATGACGGACGGAGGAAGTTTTTCGGGAAGCGTGTACACGACCTACGATGGGATTGCGAATGCCGCCGGGTGGAGTGAGAGCGGAAAGGCGTCTCTACACAGCTATTTTGACAAGGAAGTAGATGGTTTGTTCTATGATATTAAGGTGAACAAAACCACGGGGATTAAGTCGGTTTCCGGCGGAGGGCATTATCTGTACGGCACGAAGATAACGGTGTCGGCCACCTTAAAAAAGGGGTACACTTTTGATGGCTGGCAAGGACTGAAAAGCGGAAAAGCGCTTGATCTCAGCTTTTATGCGGATGCATCCGGGACGGTGACTGCATATGCCGCTGCCATTGAGCTGGACATTGTGTATCATCGGAATCGGACCTCTTTAGATGCGACGACTGCCGAGCAACATGTTGTCTATGGGGAGGGCAGTCCGGTTTTAAAGGGAGCCACGTGGAAAAAAGACGGAAAACAGCCGCTTGGCTGGGCTTTGTCGCAGGGAGCGACGGAACCGAATTTCGATCTGAAGGCTGAGATTACGGGTGCGTGGATTATCAAATATGCGCCGCAGGTTCATCTGTATGCAGTGTGGGAGGAGGAGTCTGGCTCCGGAGGCACGCCGGGAGGAGGAGGCGCGCCGGGAAGTACGTTGACGCCAGATCCCGACCCAGATCCGGAGCCGCCGTACGTGCCGGATCCCGACCCAGATCCGGAGCCGCCGTATGTGCCGGATCCCGACCCAGATCCGGAGCCGCCGTACGTGCCGGATCCCGACCCGGATCCGGAGCCGCCGTACGTGCCGGATCCCGACCGCGATCCGGAGCTGCCGTCTGTGCCTGACCCAGATCCGGAACCGCCGTCGGATGAGGATCTGCCGCCGATGGGTTCGGTGCAGATGCGCTTTATCAGCCAAAGGTATTTTGAGGATGAGTCCGGAAGCCTTGTCTCAAGGAGCGCCGGCGGCTTGGACGCGGATTCCCGATGGGCGACAGACCTGTCGTTCAGGTTTTTGCTCCGCCAAGTGCTGCAGACAGTTGGATAGACATGAAACTGTCAAGATGAACCGGGGTAAAACCAACCGGAAAAACAAGAAGGAGGAGCCGTTATGGCTCCTCCTTCGGCTGCTCCGGCAGCCGGATATAGATGCGTTCGATCCGGTTTTTGTCCACCCGGTCGATGCGAAGCAGGATGTTGTCTTCCGTGAGAACAATTTCGTTTTTTTCCGGCAGATGGTTGAGCAGTCCGAGGCAGTAGCCGCCGATTGTATCATAGTCGTCGGACTCAAATTTAACGCCGAGCGCGTCATTTACATCGTCCAGATTGGCTGTGCCGAGCACATAAAATTCGCGTGCATTGATGGCGGTGATGTCATCCGGTTCATCCTCGTCAAACTCATCCCTGATCTCGCCGACAATCTCCTCCAGAAGATCCTCAAGAGTGATGAGGCCGGCGGTATCTCCGTACTCGTCCAGCACAATCGCAAGGGAGATGGAGGACTGCCTCATCTCGATAAAGAGGTCGGCAGTGTTTTTGTGCTCGTAGGTGAAATACGGCTCGCGCAGCATGGAGCGGACGGAAAAGTCCTCGTTGTCATCCTGCAGCAGAAAATCCTTCATGTTAATGATTCCGATGACCTTGTCAGTCGCGTCCTCGTAGACGGGGAGGCGGGTGTACATATCTTTTCGGAAGACCTCCAGCACCTCCGCGTAGGTGGCATCTGCCCGGACAAAGGTCATGTCAATCCGGGGAACCATAATCTCTTTTGCCTCAGCGTCGCCGAAGTCAAAGAGATTGTGAATCATATTCCGCTCTTCGTGTTCGATGACACCGCTCTCCTGGCTGACGTCCACGATGGTCCGAAGATCTGCCTCCGTGATTTGTGATGCGGCGTTCTTCGGGTTGACCCGCAGCAGAAAGAGAAAGCCGCCGGCGAGCTTGTTGATAATAAAAATTAAGGGCGTCATCACAAGCATCAGCACCTCAATTACGCCGGAGATGCTGAGCGCCATGCGATCCGCGTAGATGGTTGCCATCGTCTTTGGGCTGACCTCGCCGAAGATCAATATCAGGAAAGTGAGTACACCGGTTGCAATTCCTGCACCCGCGCTGCCGAAGTGTTTCGTGGCCAGTGTAGTTGCCAGCGAGGATGCCGACAGATTGACGATGTTGTTGCCAATCAGTATGGCAGAGAGCATTTTGCCGGAATCGTCTGTGATGCGCAGCACCCGGGCCGCCCGTTTGTCGCCGGATTCGGACAGGGTGCGCATGCGTATCCTGTTGATTGAAACCAGTGCAGTCTCCGCAGAGGAAAAGAATGCGGAGAGAACGATAAGTATCAGTAAGCTGATTAGCTTAACTATGTCGCCGGAATCCAAATTACTATCTCCTTAAAAATTAAATGATACAAAAACTGTCTAGTGGTCATCCGAGCTGTAGTTCGGAGCTTCTTTCGTGATGTGGATATCGTGCGGATGGCTCTCGCGCAGAGATGCCGCCGATATCTTCATAAATTTACCGTTTTCCTTTAAGGACTCAATGTCGGCACAGCCGCAGTACCCCATGCCTGAGCGGATGCCGCCGACCAGCTGGAAGACGGTGTCCTCCAGGGTTCCCTTGTATGCTACGCGGCCCTCGACGCCCTCCGGCACCAGCTTCTTGGCACCCTCCTGGAAGTAGCGGTCTTTGCTGCCGTTCTCCATCGCAGCGATGGACCCCATGCCGCGGTAAACCTTATATTTTCTTCCCTGATACAGCTCAAAAGCTCCGGGAGCCTCGTCACATCCCGCAAACATTGAACCCATCATACAGACATTGGCGCCGGCCGCGATTGCCTTTGTCATATCGCCGCTGTTCTTGATTCCGCCGTCTGCGATAACCGGGATGCCGTATTCTTTGGCTGCGGCGTAGCAGTCCATGATGGCGGTAATCTGAGGAACTCCGATGCCCGCAACCACGCGTGTGGTGCAGATGGAACCGGGACCGATTCCCACCTTGACCGCGTCCGCGCCCGCATCGATCAGAGCCTTCGCCGCCTCTCCGGTCGCAATGTTTCCGGCAATCACCTGCAGGTCGGGATATTTCTCTTTGACTGTGCGGACTGCATTTAAGATATTCTTGGAGTGGCCGTGGGCGCTGTCTACAACAATCACATCCACATGAGCATGAACCAGTGCGTCCACGCGCTCCATCATATTTCCGGTGATGCCGATTCCGGCGCCGCAGAGGAGACGTCCCTGAGAATCCTTGGCGGACAGCGGATACTTGATTTGCTTTTCGATATCTTTAATTGTGATGAGTCCTTTCAGATTGAAATCCTTGTCCACGATCGGGAGCTTTTCTTTGCGCGCTTTCGCGAGAATGGCCTTCGCGTCTTCTAAGGTGATGCCCTCAGGAGCCGTGATCAGCCCTTCGCTTGTCATGGACTCTTTGATTTTTTTGGAAAAGTCGGTCTCGAATTTCAGATCGCGGTTGGTGATAATGCCGACCAGTTTGCCGTTCTCGGTGATCGGAACGCCGGAAATGCGGAATTTCGCCATCAGGTTGTCGGCATCCTGCAGAGTATTGTCCGGGGATAGAGAAAAGGGATCGCTGATGACTCCGTTTTCGGAGCGCTTCACCTTATCGACTTCGTCTGCCTGTGCTTCAATGGACATGTTCTTGTGGATGATGCCGATGCCGCCTTGTCTTGCCATGGCGATTGCCATCGTGGATTCTGTGACAGTATCCATCGCGGCGCTCATCATGGGGATATTGAGCTGAATTGTTTTGGTCAAGTGTGTCTGCAGGTTGATCAGGTTTGGAGTGACCTCCGAGTACTGTGGAACCAGCAGGACATCATCAAACGTGATTCCTTCGCCGATAATTGTGCCCATTTCTTATCCTCTCTTTCTGTGTATTTGTAAGTAATTTTATTGATGATAGCAAATCCGTGGGGCAATGTCAAGATG
>JAFLRQ010000052.1:0-1930 GCA_022511395.1 Agathobacter sp.
GTTTTCTTCCGGCCGTACGCTCCTTCCAAATCCTCTGCCACAATTTCCGGTAACTAAGATGTTTCCTTGTTACTTGCAACATATATCGGAGGAAATCTCCGATACTTTATAGTAAAGGCAAATTTTTGTAAAATTTGCCTAAAACTATCTGCTTGCGCAATATTTAACTTTTGGTTTCCAAAAACTGCGGATCCATAAAACGGGTGCGATCCATGGTCTTGTAATATCCGGTGATCGCCTTGCTGTTCATGCGGATGCTCTGTGCCTGCCGCTTGACGGTGGCAAACTTCTGCGTCATCATTCGTTTGTTTCGCGCTTCCTGCGCCTGAATGAGAACGCTGTCATCCGTAATCTTGCGGATCAGATCCTGCATTTTGCGGATTTCCGAAGCATGAGAGTCCGGATTTTGCTGAAGCTCCTCTGCCACCTGGGCGTAGAGCTTCTCAAAACCGCTGTCCAGATATTCGAGCTGCTCAATCAATTTGGACTTGGCCTCCACGGTCTCGTCGAAGTCGTCCACGGAACAGTCCACACGCTCCAGCTGATCCTTCTGTACATCGTTCAGCCGGGTAATCTCTGTGAGGACCTTTTCCTTTTTTTCGAGGCTTTGCAGCATAATCGCAATGTAAGTATCCGGCATAATCTCTCCTGTCTGTTCTATGAAACAGCCGCGCTCGTCTTGGTTCCGTTTGCAGTCTTTTCCATGACCTCTTTCCACGCGTCACGCATGGTGCGCAGATGCTTCAGTACTTCCTCAAGAATCTCCGGGTCTTTTCGCAGATTGGCGTCCCGAAGTCTTCGGATGAGATAAGTATACACCGCGTCGAAATCTTTTGCAACCTCATATTTGTAGTCCAGAGTTGACTGGAACTCAATGATGATGCGCTCGGTTTTCATGATGTTATTGTGTGCTTTTTCAATGTCGTTTTTTTCGATGGCAACGATTGCAATATTGGCAAACTTGATCGCGCCCTCATAGAGCATCAGGGTCAACTCCGCCGGTGAGGCGGTCAGCACTTTGCTGTTATTGTATGCGGTGTATGCTTGCTTCTGAACCATAGCGACTCCTTTCCTTATCCAAACAGACCTGAAAGAGTACTGGTCTGGCTGTTGAGTTTTGCCAGGGCGGCTTCCATCTTGGAGAACTTCTTATAGTAATAATCCTCCTTGGCTGCTACGCGGTCCTCCCACTCTTTGATCTGCTTTGTATAGGCGTCATACTGCTTATCCATCTCCTTGTCGTTGTAGATTTTATATCTACTGCGCAAGCTGCTGGACTGCATGTTGTCGTCAATCGCCTGATACAGGTTGGTAGCGAGCTGCTTCATGAAATCCACGACGGCATCGGGATCGCTGTTGATCGCCTTCATCAGCTTATCTTCTTCGCCGGAGGTGTTCTCGTCATCGGGATCACCGTTGATGTGGAAAGCATTGTGCTCATTCGTCACGGAATTCAAATATCCCAGTGTCTGGATACCAAAGCTTCCCAGAGTGAGGGTCTTTCCGTTGATTGTGATGCCCTTGCTCATGGCGCCGATCATGGAGGACATGAGCGCGCTGAGTGAGTTGTCTCTGCGGAGCAGGGAATCCTTGATCTTGGTTTCCCACTTCTCGATCTCACGGTCAGACATGGCGTCTTTTTCGTCATCCGTCAGCGGATCGTAGCCATATGCGGAATCCGCATTGTAGAGCTTGGTGATCTCATTGATGATGTTGTTGTATTGGGTTAAGAAATCCTTTACCTTGTCGTAGAGCCCCTGCGTGTCAACGGCCACATTGATGGTTAAGGCGTTCTCGTCACCGTCGCCGGTCACTGCCTGAACATTGATGTCCAGACCGTTGATGGAGAAATTGTTGGACGAGCTGGTGTAGATCTCGCCGTTCAGACGGATCTCAGCGTCCTGACCGTCGATCTTGACCGGAGCGTTGA
>JAFLRQ010000052.1:2030-13758 GCA_022511395.1 Agathobacter sp.
CCTTGGAATCCGCCGCTGTGATGGTGAAATCGCCGGCAGATCCGCTCTTTTTCGAGCTGATGAACAGCCGTCCGTTGCCCTCGTCAAAGCTGGCGTTCAAGCCTGCATCCGACAGCTCCTTGGTAAACTCGGAGATGGTCATATCCTTAGTGACCTTGATGTCCTTGTACTGGGCATTGCCGTCCTCATCCGTGGTGTTCACACGGATGGTAGCGTCGTTCTGGATGCCCAGAGCGCTCAGCTTGGTGTCGCTCTTTACGGTCCCGCCGGACGCTGTCTTGATCTTGGTTCCGGTCAGATACGCGGACTGCGCGGTCTTGAGCACGTTTAATTTCTGCGCGCCGATGGTCGTGCCGTTCGCGGACACAGATGCCTTTGTGGGGTCTGAGACCGTGGTCTTGCGCAGGCTGTACGCGCTGCTGTACTTCAGCTTGGATATGTCTGTGTAGAAACTGTAAACCTTGGAATTCAGACTCTTCCAGATATCCTGCTTCCAGGAGAGCTTTGTCTGTTCCTTTTCGTATTTCTCTGTCTTTTTGCTGTACGCAGATACCAGCTCCTGAACAATGGCATCTGTATCCAGACCGGAATTGATGCCGGAAACCCGCATTGGCATAATGTTTTCCTCCTTACCTTCTCTCGTCTACCAAAAGGCCTGCCATTTCCCAGACCTTGGCGATCATGTCAAGGGTCTTCTCCGGGGGCAGCTCCTTGATTACCTCTTTGGTCTCCTTGTCGATCAGCTTGATGGTCACGCGGTTGGTCTTCTCGTGGATACCAAAAATCGCCTCGGAGTTGTTTGCCTTCTTGTTGATGTCCTCGACGGCCTTCTTGATCTGCGCGGCCTGCTGCTCCGGAGTCATTTGATTCTGGGCACTGCCGTTTCCGCTGCCGGCGCCGTCTCCGCTGGTTTGCTTGGTATCAATTGCAGATGTATTTTTAGAAATGGATTCAGAGATGTTGATCACCTCTCTGGCATCCACCTTCGGTTTTGCCGTCTCCCTAACCTCTGCAGTTGACACACTTCCCTGATAAGTCATTGCTGCGTTTCTGATTGCTTCAATAGCCATGATGATTACCTCCTGTTCATCGTTTGTTCCGTTGCGTTATTGCCTGAAAAATGAGCGCAATAACGTAGTTCTTATAACACATATCGGAGGATATTAATCAAAAATTAACACCCTCCGAAAAAATTTTTCAAAAATTATCCAAATATATCCTTCAGGGCGTCCAGGCTGGCTACGTTGGATGCCTCCTCGTTTTCCTTCTGGATCTGGAGATATACTTCCTTGCGGTACACAGGCACATCCTTCGGAGCCTGAATACCGATCTTAACCTGATCACCGCGGATTTCCAGCACGGTGATCTCGATATTGTTGTTGATTACTAAGGCTTCGCCTTTTTTTCTGGTCAATGCCAACATATCTTATTCACCTGCCTTTTCCTTTTTTGCTTTGAGGACTTCATATACCTTGTACTTGACGGGATAGTCGTCCTCCACGATCAGCTGCACTGCCTTTCGGTTGTCCATGTTGATGACGATCGGCGCCTTTAGGTTCACGGAGAAGTCCTCAACCTTTTTGGGCACGGTGACGGTCACCAGAATGTAGGTGTTATCTGCAGTCAATTCTCCGAGCGGCGCAATGATTTCGTCGTTTACATTTGGAGCATAGTCCTCCTTTATCGCCATTGGATCCATGACCGGAAATGCGATATCCGGATCATCCATGGACTGCAGCCACATGATCGATGTGGCCTTGCGCCCCTTCTCCTCGTCGAAGATCAGGGCGAAGTTCCGTAAATCCGGGAATCCGATCATTCCCTTTGCCATGCAGATGATCTGATCATCCGCAATCTCGATTTGGCCGAAAATTCTTGTATTTGCCTTCATGGTCGTTATTCTCCTCGCTCCGCGTTAGATTTAGATATAATTGAGCAGGGTCTGTTCCCCTACCTTTGCAGCCGCTGTCAGGCTGGCTGTGTATGCGTTGTAGGCCGCATAGTAGTCGATGATGATGTCGGAAATGTCGCGGTCCTCATTGTTCGACTTTAACTCCTCAACGGTCATTTTCTGGTTCTCGACACGATTTTTTGTCAAATCCAGCCGCTTCTCCATACTTCCGACGTTGGTGAGGGCGATATTTACCTTTTCCATATAGTTATCAAAATTGGTGATGTACTGGCTGTAGGTCTTCTGCAGATTGTCGTCCGCGTAGTCCATCTCTTTTTTGGCAGCGTCAAGATAGGTCTGTAAGACAGCCTGATCCTCGTCGCTGACAAACTGCTCGCGCTGCATCATTTCCTTAATGCGGTCCACCTTTGCGTGCGCGTTGATGGAACGGGATACAATGTCGATCAGCTCCTGTACATCTCTGCCGATGTTAGAGTCGAAGACGCTGTACGCCTCAGTGTTGGCACTGATGGTAATGCCGCTGGAAATCGTGAAATCGATCAGCTGGGTCTTGATATTGCCCTCGCCATCGGTCCTCATAAGAGTCACCGGCTCTTCGAGATCTTCGTTCTGCTTCCGGCAGTCATAGTAATATTCCGGACGAAGCTCGCCTTCCGAGAAGCCGGTCTTTGTGTAGGTCACGTTGATGCTGGCCTCCTGCTTTGCGAGGTCGTGTGCAATTTCATTGCCGAAAATCAGTTCGCCGGTGGATTTGATCAGAACCACCTCGTTGTCGCCCACCTCAAGAGCGTTATTGGCGGCATACCAATCGTCCTCGTTCTCGTATACGGTGACGTTTAAGGGGGTGGTGACAGGCGGATCGCCCGCAGTATAGGAGATCTCCGTGGCGCTCCCTGTGCCCAGCAGATTATCGCCCAGTCCGTCAATCTTGTCGTATGCCAGACGAAGCCGAGAGTAGGTGCTGGTGCTGATTTCGGTTGTGCAAGGAGTGTCGGCATCGGCCGGAACCGTCACGTCGCCGTAATAGTAGCGATGGTCATGCAGCTCTTTGAAATCGAAGGTCTGATCGATGGAGTAGACGGTATCCTTTTCGTTCTCCATGAAAGTGAGCTTGGAACCGGTGCGGTAACCGGTGAACACGGTTCTGCCCGCGTAGTCGGCGTTGCCCTCCGTGTAGATCTGGTCGGCGAGCGCTTTCAGAGAGTTTAAGATTGTCTGGCGGTCATCCTCGTTCAGAGTGTCGGTGGAACCGTTGTTGCACTGAGTGCGGATGTCTGTGAGGATGCTTATCATGTTGGAAAGCGCGGTTCCCGTCACTTCCAGCCATGAATTGACCTCAGAAATATTGTGATCGAGATACTGCTCGATGTGGCTCATGTTGGTCTGCATCCGCAGTGCCCGGATAGCGATGACGGGATCCTCAGATGCTTTCGCGATCTTTTTCTGCGTTGTCATCTGAGTGTTGTGTTTGTCCACGAGAACCTTGTTGGCGTTAATGTTCCTCTTCGCGTTCTCTGTAATCATGTTGTTGGTAACTCGCATATGGATACCCCCTGTAATTGTTAATTTCTTACGGGTTCGACATCCTTGTACTGAATTCCCGACACACTATATATCGACATTATTATTGAAAAACATTATACTCACGGCAGATTTCATCTGTCGTGAGTATATTAGGTTTAGGTCACTCCGGTCTGGTTGATCAGTTTGTCGTAAATTTCCGCCATCACAGAAATCATCTTTGACGCGAGATTGTACGCATGCTGGAAGCGGATCAGGTTCGCGCCTTCTTCATCCTCGTCCACGCCGGAGACGGATACCCGCTGGTTCTCGATCGTGCTGCAGAGGTTCGTGTAGTTTCTGGCGTGAATTTCTACCTTATTCACATCCACCGTGATGTCCGAGAGAAGCGTTTCCAGGAAGGATTCCGCCGAGTCGCCCCGGAACATCTTCACATCCTTCTGCAGGGTCAAAAGCTCCTTGGCGATGTCGTACTGATCGACTTTTTCCAAGAGCTCCGAGGTCGTGGAAAAATAATTGGGATCCCGCAGGGACCGCTCGTTGACCCGGATGGTCGCCGCGGTGAACTTGTAGTAGCTGTCCGAATCGGAAGTCAGTGTATAGCTGAAGTCTCCTCCGGCCTCTTCCGCCGCAAGGGCATCCGCGATCAACTGGTCAAATTCGTCCACATCCCAGATCTCGCCGTCGACCTTGGATTGGCCGACAAAGAAGGAGCCCATGGGATCGCCGTTTAAGTCCACACCCTTCTTTTCGATATTGTTGAAAGCCTCCATGAAGTTGCGGATAAACTCGTTGATCTGGTTCTGGTAGTAGGGGACGCCCATGGCATCCACGCTGTTTCCGCAGATGACACGCTGGTCAAGGAGACCGTTGTGATTGCCCTCCAGCGGCTCGCTAAGGGTGAAAGTGATGGAGGTGAGACCATCCTTGCCCACCTCGGCGCTCCAGCCGTCGTAGTTGTAGTATGCGTTGCCGATTTTGATCCGCCCGCGCTCAGGGAGGTTTAACGCGTTGACATCTGTGGAGGACAGATGATCCATCTTGATGGTGTTTGCCGTGATTTCGGACACGCTGCCCTTCATGTTGTCGTTGTTGTTGCCGTCGCGCACTGCAAAGAGCGCTTTGAGGCTGCCGTTGGCGGTTCCGGTTGTCGCCGCAAAATCCATGTGGGTGTCTGACCATGTGATATAGTAGAGCCCCTCGATGTCCATCTGGTTCTGCCTGTATTTGGAGGACTCGCACTCCAGTGTGCGGTAATCGTTGCCGTCCACAAGCACCTGCCCGTTGATGATGACCCGGTAATTGGTACCGCCCAGATCCTGGCCGTAGGTATTGTGCACATCAAATTCCTGTGTTTCCACATCCACAATGGCGGACAGTTCATCCACCAGCAGCGCGCGCTGGTCGCGAAGCTCGTTTGCATACCCGCCACGAACTTCGATGATATTGATCTCGCGGTTGAGCAATGCGATCTTTTCGGAGATTGCATTGATATTGTCTACCGTGCTCTTGATCTCCTCGTTGCAGTCCGCCTGCATTTCCGTCAGGCTTTGGCTTAAGGCGTTGAAGTACGTGCATAAGCTCTGGGCCTGATTGATGAACTGGTTGCGCACATTCCTGTCGCCGCCGTTGGTTTTTAAGGTGTCCAGAGCATTGAACATTTCGGCGAAAATGGAGGTGAAGCCCTTCTGTGCGTCGTCATCCTTGAGGATCGTCTGAACCTGATCCAGATAGTAGAGCTTCTGGTCGTAATATCCGCGGCTTGCATTATTCTCCCAGAATTTGGTATCGTAGTAGAGATTGCGCTCCTGAATGATTTTGGTTGCCGCAACGCCGGTACCGGTACTTCCGTATCGGGTGTACACGCGCATCGGCTCCGTGGATTCGAGTGTTGTGGTCTGTCTGGTATAGCCCTTAGTCTGAACATTGGCCATATTGTTTGCGATCGTGTTGATCGAGGCTTGGAATGCGGTAAGTCCGCTTGCCGCGATATTCAGGCCAAAAAATGTAGATGGCATGTGGATACCTCCTTTGCGTCGTTAAATCAGTCCGGTTACGATCAGCTCTGTCATCTGGCTGATGACGGTGATATATCGGCTGGCAGCATTATATGCAGACTGATATTTGATCATTTTGGTCAACTCCTCGTCCGAGGAAACACCGGTGACCATCAGGCGCCTGTTGTCTATGTACTGTACTGCGCCGGTTAAGGTATTCGCGGCGTCTCCGCTGATATTGCCCTCGACGCCAAGCTCGCCGACAATCCGCTCGTAGAACTCTTCAAAGGTGCAGGGCTTTGCGTCATAGGGACTCAGTTTCATTCCCTGCTTGGCCCATGCCGCAGTAATTTTTTTGCCGAGGTCGTGATCGACTTTGTCAAACACGCCGTCGTTCTTGTATGCCGGCATCAGCGTGATCTGTTTGTCCAGCTCCTCGTTGATGTGGACGTTGCCAATGTCATAGCGGGTGGATGCGTCCTCCGGATCTTCTTCATTATATATATAGTAGGTCTTGCCGTCGTCGGCCGTCACTTTTGTATAACGCTCACAGCCGGAACGCACAAAAATTTCGCGGGGCGGCAGCTCGCCGTCCACACCCACCGGGCAGTTCTCTTCGTCCAGCACCAGAGTTCCAGCCGGAATGGTGATGGAGCCTCCGCCCTCAGTGGGAATGGTGATGTCCGCGTCCAGTTCCTTGTTGGGGCAGAACAGGTCGTTCATGGTCTTTATAATGGTACTGAAGAGGTGATCAAGCTGTGCCTCGACCTTCATGACCGTGCGGTTTGCAATCTTGTCGTAAGACTCTTTATCGGCAAGATCCGATGCCCGGCCGTATGCATATCCGCGAACCATCAGCTTGGAAACAAGGCCGCCGACATCCGTGTTGGTCTCTGTATCGTATTTGCCGTCATCCTTGCAGACATACACGTACTGCTCCTGCTCCATATTGGAAAGGTGCGGCCAGTACGGAGTGTAAAAACCGGTTCCATAATCTTCGAAATCCTCAAGCAAACCGATGTTGAAGCATTTGATCTCATCGACAAAGCGAACACCCTCGAAATCCACAAAGGCAAATCCGGTGACGTCTTCCGTGACCTCAATGTTGCCGTAAGCGCCGAGCTGATCCAACAGATAGTCACGCTCGTCGCGGAGAGTCATAGCAGTCTCGATGTGACCGGCCTCCACCTTCTGGATTTGAAGGTTCAGCTCATAAATCCGATTGCCGATCTCGTTGATTTTCTCCACATCTTCTTTAATTTGTTCGTTGATATTGGCTTGATAATTCTGAAAATTTTTGTACAGGGCCTGACTGCGGCTGATCAGCAGCTCGCTCTTTTCCAGAACAAGGTTCTGGGTGACCGAGTCCGCCGGGTTGGTAGAGAGCACATCGAATGCCCGCCAGAGGTCTATGATACTCTGCTTGAACTGTTCACCGTCTATCTCCTGCATGAGATCCTGAACGTAGTCAGCCGTCTCATAGCGCACGGAATAGAACTCCTGACGTCCGGTTTCGAGACGGTAGAGTTCGTCCAGAAAAATATCTCTCGCATGAACAACATCGCCAATGGATACTCCCAGTCCTGACTGCTGGATGTTCACATTGGCGTGCGGCTGTCTTAATTTCACATAATTCATTTCAGCGAAACGAACCTGCTGACGGACATAGCCGACAGTGTCCACGTTGGACATGTTGTTCGCTGTTGTATTTAAAGCATTCTGCGCGTTCCGGAGACCGGACGCGCCGATATATAAGCTTCCAAATCCATTGGCCATATTAAAAAATCTCCACTGTGTACTGCCCACATGGAGGGCAGTGTGTATTAGGATGAAATATCAAATCCGCTGCCGCCCAACCGGGAGCCTGTGCTGCAGGCGTTTTTGTCGTAATTGGCGGTTTCAGGAGCCTGACGATAACTTTTAAATAAGGTGAGGTCAAATTCATTCAGTTCAATTGCCTGCCGGAGGAGAACTATATTCTCATCGTTTAGGTGCTGCAGTTCTCCTGCCACAGCGATCAGACGATCCCGTACCCCGGTCAGCTTCTGTTGGATCTCGGGCTGGGAACCAAGGGTGTCAATGAGCTTTGAAACGGTCATCTCTCCCTGGTTTTTCCCCAGAACGATTGCTATGTCATTTAAAATGCGGATCTGACGGTTGCTCAGGCTCATTAGATCATCGCTTGTGACCTGCTCCAAAGCCGTGATCCGCTCAAGGGCAGGAACATCCGCTCTGATCAGTACTTCGCGCTTCTCCTCGCCGTATCCAACCATGGTATGATACAACGTTTCTTCCGATTCGAGCACACTCACGAGTTCTTCTACCAAACTGGCCACTGTTTTTCCTCACTTTTGACTAGATAATGCCGGCACTGTACTTTTCCAGCAATTTGCTGGCGAAAGCTCCCGGATCCACGGAATAGGTTCCGTTGTCCATCATAGTTTTGATTCTGGCAATCTTGTCCTCGCGGATATCCGAGGCCTCTGCCACCGCTGCCTTTGCGACCTGATAATCGCGCCCGATCTGTGAAATGGATAACTGGTCGCTCTGTCCGCCGGCACTCTGCTTCCGCGCGGTTCTGGCTGATTTCTGTACTCCATAAATCTGTGCGATTTGGTTATATGCATCTATACGCATAACAGCATCTCCTTTCTTGCTTGAGAATAAGCTCTTCACATTATTTATCGGATGTTTGCCCAAAGACTTTAGGTTGATCCAAAAATTTTGTGTCATTGCTTATTTTTTCCTCTTGTTGTAATTTATATCGACGATTGTGGAAATTACTTTACAGTTTTTTTAAAAAAACATGTAATCGGCAGGAAACGCCTTGACAATAGAGAGATTCTTAGCTTATACTTAAATCTCCGAGCAGCCGGGGCGGCAGCGGTGCCTTGTACCAACAATCCGCTATAGTTGGGGTGATGGCTCGTGGAGGGCCTTCTTCGGTGGAGCTGCCCTCGGTAAGCGGCGTTGACGCCTGGGTCTTGCGCAATGGGAATCTGTGAACCGGGTCAGGGTAGGAATACAGCAGCCCTAAGCAGAACCTCTCATGTGCCGTGAGGTCGCCTGGGGGGAGCCGGCTGCCGAGGTAACGTCTGTTGGAGGGGTTCGAAGCGAGGCGCTCGGATATTTATTTTGCATAAAAATAACTGCCAATGCTTGCGCAAGGCAGTTATTTTTGTGAGTTAAATATCGAAGAACGGCAGCATTTTAGCTGAAATAGCGGTCATAGAGACCTTTCAATGCCCTGCCGTGGCGCGCCTCATCCCTTGCCATTTCGTGCACGGAGTCATGGATCGCGTCCAGATTGTTCTTCTTTGCGCATTTCGCAAGCTCAAATTTGCCGGAGGTTGCGCCGAACTCGCAGTCGACTCTCCATTTGAGGTTGTCCTTTGTGGTCGCCTTCATGTTCGGCTCGAGATCCTCGCCCAGCATCTCCGCGAATTTGGAAGCGTGCTCCGCCTCCTCAATTGCAGCCTTCTCCCAGTACAGACCGATCTCCGGGTAGCCTTCGCGGTGTGCAATTCTTGCCATGCACAGATACATGCCGACCTCAGCGCACTCTCCCTCAAAGTTCGCCTTCAGCTGCTCGAAAATGAACTTCTTGTCCTCACTGCTGATATCCGGATTGTTCTTGACGGTCGTTGCGTAGAGGCCGTACTCATGCTCTGCAGCGAGAGAGAGCTCACCCTCAACCTTGCGGAATTTATCTCCGCTTACATGGCACACCGGGCACTCAGCCGGGGGCTCCTCTCCTTCGTGTACATAGCCGCATACCGGACATACATATTTTGCCATAGATAATTTCCTCCTTAAAAAATTTTCTAAGATAGCTGTAACAATATAATACATTGATTGCCAAAAAATTGTCAATCAAATTTTGTGATGATATTCTGCCGCATTTCTTCATAAAATATGAGGAGAAATTGGAAATAATTGCAGGAGTCAACATGAATTTGAGGCGGTTTGTTACCTATATATATAGGTATGATCAGGGAAAACGCGGGAAAAACGCGGGATTTATCAAGGCAGATATGCGCAGCGACGGATGCAGGATGGAAATACAGGCGCGCGGAGTGGACCGCTTTTCTGGCAAGGCGCAGGTCTATCTGATTGTTCGCGGGGAGGAGCCGCTTGCCTTCGCTGCCGGGGAAATGCCCGTCGGAGTGCAGGGGGGCCGTATGAAGCTGTTTTTTGCCCGCAATCTCCTTGGAGACAGTGGATATACAGTGGATCATATTCTGGCGGTGGTGATTCGCTGTGGAGGCTCCCTTCTGGTGAGCTGCTGGTCGGAGCAGGTTCCGGAGACCGTTTTGCGCGGGCAATTCCGCATATATGGGGATGAGCAGGAATCGTCGAAATCCGATACTCAGCCTGAGGATGAGAAAGCGCCAAAGGGATTGGCAGAAGAAGCGGGAGAGCCGCAGAGCGTGTCGGACGAAGAGGCGGGAGACCTGCAGAGCGCGGAGGGAATGCCGCGGGCGGCAGAGGAAATTTCTCAGCCCGCGAATGAGGAAGAACCGTACATACTGTCAGACGAGGGGGCGCAAAACCTGCCGAAATCGGAGGAAACATCCCGGTACACGGAGGAGATTCCACAGCCGATGGCGGGGCTTTACGATCAGGATGGCGGGAAGCAGGCGCCGGAAGAGTCCCTTCGCGCAACAGACATGGGAGAGGGAGAGCCTGCGCCGCCGGAGGTCTCCTTCCGGAAAATTGACATCACGGATATCCGCAGTCTGCCGAAAAGCAACTGGCATTTATGCAGCAACAGTTTCCTGATACATGGGTTCTTTAATTATCATTACCTGATTTTGAAAACAGTCGGAGAGGGAAGCGGAGAGGTTCGTTATCTCGGGGTTCCGGGCATTTATGAACAGCCGGAGCGAATGATGGCGACCATGTTTGGATTCCCGGAGTTTGAGCCTGCCCGCGCTGGTGAGGACGAAGGCACGGGCGGCGTGGCGGGAGAGATTGGCGTACAGGGCTACTGGCTGTGCCGCCTGGACTGAAAAAGGAAGGGCGGCCGGTCCTTGGGGTTCAGCATGACATACATTGCGTGATCTCTCCACTGCCCCTGCAGGAAGAGGTGGCTGCGCTTGGTCTTTTCGAAGGCAAAGCCGACGCGGGTGAGCAGGCTGATGCTTGCAATGTTGTCCGGCAGAACCCACGCAGTGATATAGTGCAGACCGAGATCGGTGAAGATTGCCTGCGTGATCGTTTGGAGTGCCTCGGTCGCGTATCCCCTGCGGTGATAAGCGCTTGAGAACTTGTAACCGATCTCACAGTGGGGGGAGAAGCCCCAGCGGATGTCGTGAAAGCAGACGGTTCCGATGATTTTGTCGGGATTCTCCTTCTCGTAGGCGTAATACCGATAAATGGTGCCGTTTTGCGCGGCCCTGTACTCTAAGTCAGAGATCTGCCTCAGTTTTGGTATGGTGTAAAAGTCGGGGATGCGGTCCGGCTCAAATTGCTCGAACAGCTCTTTGTCCCGGAGGTAAAAATCCAGTATCTGTTCCGCTGCCGAGGCATTGACAATCTTTAAGAGCAAACGTTCGGTTTCATATATAAACTGCATCTTTTCGCCTTTCTGCTTTGAATATTTCTTATAAATATGATATGATATCCACATGTTTTTGTAAAGAGAGGAGCGGCAGGGATTGTGACAGAGGATGAAAGATTTATGAAAGCGGCGCTGGCTCAGGCGAAAAAGGCGCGCGCTATCGATGAGGTGCCAATCGGCTGTGTGATTGTGCGGGAGGGAAAGATCATCGCGCGGAGCTACAATCGCCGCAATATCGACAAGAATACACTTGCGCACGCGGAGCTTTCCGCCATCCGCAAGGCCAGCAGAAAGACCGGGGACTGGCGGCTGGAGGAATGCACAATGTACGTGACTTTAGAGCCGTGCCAGATGTGCGCCGGAGCCATCGTGCAGTCGCGGATGCAGCGCGTTGTGATCGCTACGATGAATCCCAAGGCGGGCTGCGCCGGATCCGTGCTCAATCTTTTGCAGATGAAGGAGTTCAACCATCAGGTGGAAATCACCGGAGGCGTGCTTGGCGAGGAGTGCTCGCAGATGCTTTCGGATTTCTTTCGGGAGCTGAGGAAGAAGAAATAAACATAAATGTGCAGATTTTACAAATGCACACAAAAATTTCTGTTGAAAATGTATATATACGTACAATCGAATAAGTGTCATCCTATTATAAAAGAGCCTTGATTATTCAAGGCTCTTTCCAGTGGAGCATACGGGACTTGAACCCGTGACCTCCACACTGCCAGTGTGGCGCGCTCC
>JAFLRQ010000053.1 GCA_022511395.1 Agathobacter sp.
TCATATTATCAATTATTCTTGGGAAAAGCAAGGTTGATTATTCCCCGGAAACACTGTATACTAATGCTGATATGTGAATTCTGGACTTGTGAGGGGACGAAGCTCTATGACCGACCATTACGAACATTACATTTCGAGAAATATCCGGATCTTTTATTTCAGAAGACTTTTGGCGCCGGTTCTGTACCTTTTGATGCTGGGGTTCGTCTGGCTGGTATTTCCAATGTCGGACATGCTTTACCCGGATGGTCTTCCAGCCTTCCAAACCTTCGCCCAGGCCTATGAAAATAACCACTACGCCACCGCCGATTTCACGGATTTGAATTTCACCGGCTACACCAGCGAACAGTATGGGCGGACGATGGGCTATTACTATTACACCGAGCACGGCGGCGAGTGCGTCATTGTGCTCCTCTCCCCGCATACCTGTGAGGAGGGTCTGCCGTCCATCAAAAGCCTGACGGTCACCGGGCGTCTGCTCCCCGGCAAAAGCTCCTACGAGACACTTCTATCCAGCCTCTCCGAGGATCTGGAATGGACGTCAAAGGGCATAACCAGACAGCTTCCCGGATACTATTTCAGCGAGCCGGACTACCATCGGACCGCTACCCGGATCCTGTTCATATTCTACTTTGGCTCCATGCTCTATGCGGCGCTCTATCTACTGACCTGCCTGGTTTACATCCGTTTCCCGGTGAAGGCGCCTCCCTGCCAGAACCTTGTCGTGTTCGGCCGGCCCCGCCGGCTTTTGGAACAGGCGGAGGAAGAGCTGCTCACACTTCCGCAGCTCGCCACTGAGGACATGTTCATCACAGAGCACTTTTTTATTATGACGAGTCCAAACGGTACCGCAATCCTGCCGATTCAGGAGATCCTCTGGATCTACAAGCACTCCACGCTGCACAAGTTTCTGTGGTACCACTTCAGCATCTCGTACACCATGCACATCACGGCAAACAAGCATTTGTACGTGAATTGTCCGAAAAATACCAAATCCGATATCGACGGCATCATGGACTACCTCGCAGAGGCAAACCACAATATTCTCGTGGGCTTCAGCGAAGAAAACCGCCTGAAAATTCAGGCGGTCCAGGGAAAACCGTTTCATATCGAGAAATTCATTGCGCTCCTTCACCACCGCGTGTGAGCTCACGTCAGATCATAATCAGATACACAAAGGCGACCGACACGACGATCTGAATGATCGCAAAGCGAAACACCACCTGCGCGTTGGACCAGCCCAGATTCTTTCTCACATGGTCGTGAATCGGGGTTGTCACATTTTTTAAGATGCGGATTTTTAAAAACCGCAGGAGCGAGACCTTGATCAGTCCGAGCCCGCCGTCGATAATCAGCATGGCCGCAACCGGCACAAACATGATCGGACTCTTGGATTTTAATGCCACGATGGCCAAAAAGATCCCCATCGCCCGCGAACCGGCATCCCCCATCAAGAGCTTGCTCGGCGTCGCATTATACCACAGATATCCCAGCAGACAGACCACAAACAGCAAAATGCAGAAATTGAAATCCGCCTCTATTCCAAGCAGATTATCCAGCACATAGAAGGTCATGAGCGAGATAATGGCCAGCGTTCCCGACAGTCCGTCCACGCCGTCCGAGCAGTTTGTCACGTTGATGGAGGCCCAGACAAGAATCACAGAGAGCGTCATAAACAGCGCCGGGTGCAGCGTGACCGATTCTCCCGTCACCGCAAATGTAATCTCACTCCCGTTATAGTGCAGATACACAAGCGAGGTGACAATTGCGACCGCCAGATCCAGAAATCCTTTCAGATACTCACCCCACGGCTTTTTCGCCGCATCATCGCAGAACCCCGTAAACATCTCAACCACGATCAGAATCAGATAAAGCGCAAGCTCCGCAGTCATCTTCGCAAACAGCAGCGTGGATATCACAAAGACAAAGACAAAGATAATGCCCGCCCCTCTCGGCTTTCCCGCGGAAAGCGCTCCGTCATGGGCGAACTCCCGCCCCATATCTCTGGGCAGATACTTATTCCCCTTATGTATAGCGATGCAGGTCACCCCGAATGCGAACAGAATCCCAATAAAGGCAATCACCGAATACGCCAGATCAGTCAACAGATCAATCATTTTCTTTTCCTCCCACGCCCGAAGCTTGACAGACATAATATGGTTCATTATATTATTTGCATGAAAAAAAGTAAAGCTTTGACTTGCAATTTTCCGCAGTTGTGATATGATATACGCACACACTTTAAAGTGTTGAAGTAACATATGCTCGAAAAAGAAAAGGAGAACTCAAAAAATGGCTCAAAAAGGCGATTTAATGACTGTCCGCACCGATGTGCGCGTACTGGACGCAACCATACGAGACGGAGGTCTGGTAAACAATTTCGAATTTACCGACGAATTCGTCAATGCGCTCTACCGCACGAACGTAAAGGCGGGAATCGACTATATGGAGTTCGGATACAAAGCGTCCAAGGAGCTCTTTGATGTGAACAAATTCGGCAAGTGGAAATTCTGCGACGAGGAGTCCATCCGCGGGATTGTGGGGGAAAACAACTCTGATTTAAAGATTTCCGTCATGGCGGATGTCGGACGATGTGATTTTAAGAGAGATATCATCGACAAGAAGGACAGTGTCATCGACATGGTGAGAGTCGCCACCTACGTGCACCAGATGCCGGGCGCAATCGAGATGATTGAGGATGCCAAGGCGAAGGGCTATGAGGTCACCTGCAACATCATGGCAATCTCCGCCGCACAGGAGGGTGATGTCGCGCAGGCGCTGCAGATGATCGGCGAGAGCAGCGTTGACGGCATCTACATTGTGGACAGCTACGGTTCCCTGTTTCCGGAGCAGATCGAGCGGATCACGGATCTGTATATGGAAACTGCAGAAAAGTACGGAAAATATCTGGGCATTCATGCGCACAACAACCAGCAGCTCGCCTTCGCCAACACAATCGAGTCCTTGACGCACGGCGCAAGCCTTCTGGACGCCACAATGATGTCCATGGGCCGCGGCGCGGGCAATTGTGCCATGGAGCTGCTCCTTAGCTTCCTCAAGAACCCGAAGTACAACCTGTTTCCGGTGTTAAGCTTCATTGAGCAGCACATGATCCCCTTAAAGGCATCCGGCGAGGTGTGGGGCTACGACATCCCCTATCTCCTGACCGGACACTTAAACCAGCATCCTTCCTCGGCCATCGACTATATGAAGGAAGGCCGCACGGACTATGCCGCATTTTACACGGATCTGTTAGACAAATAACAGCTCCTCCCGGATCTGCTCAAAATTCTCCTCAGAGTGCTCCACCTCTCTGGAGAATATATGAGCATTTCCGATCCGGTCACTCAACGTGAGATGCCCTTGATTTTCGCACCATCGGCAAACGTCCAGATCGCGGATCATCAGCGCAAAGCTCACCGCCATCCTGCCGTAGGACAAAAGGTCATAGCTATACACAGCCTGCATGAGATAACGGAAGGCGAAATAGACCAAAAGCTGTTCGTAGACGACTTCGTCATAATCGTCCGACGCCAGATACTCGGCGCGCACCCGCGCATAACTTTCTTCCGTCAGCACCCTGCGGACATTTTTCTTGGCAGTGACCCATTTTTCTCCGAGCTCTTCCAATTCCTCCAGCATCCCAAAGCGAAGATCAAAGGCTTCATAACAGCGCCCGGCATCAGTGTCGGCTCCGGTTCTCCATTCCAGCGCCTGCTCCTCATCCCATGCGCTCAATGAGATGTCCTGCAGTCCCTGTCCCTCCGATTCCCAGTTCTCACAGTTGATCCGCTCCTGCGCCTCTGTACACAGAAGAAGAAACGCGCTCACACGCTCTGAAAGCGCACGCTTCCTGTCCTGCAGCAATACAATTGCACTGCGCTGAATCCGCTCAAGAAAGGCAATGTACCCCTCATCCTCCTCATTGTCCCCACTGAGCTCCAAACCACAGTCTGTCGTGCGCTCCACAAACGTGACCGGCTCGCGGCGTGAAAAAAGAATTTGCCCAACCTCCTCGCAGGAAATTGACAGCACGCTCTGCATCACATGTCCGTATGTAAGTGAAAACCTTGGAAAATCCGTGCAGACCTCACTGAGAGCTTCCTTTCCCAGCGCAGTAATAATATCACAGAGATTTTTGGAGTTCAAAAAAGGACAACGCCCCTCCTTCGACAATCGAAAGCGAAATCCGCCGTCCTCTCCCTGATAAAGTTTCTCCCGCATCCGGTCTCCGATCTCCCCCGGAACACCCATGTAATACTCTCTGGCGGGCTCGTCAATATCAATCTCCCATCCCGCACAGCAGCTTCCCTTGCATCGATCCGCTATGCAGCAAAAATCGTCGTAATAGTCCGGTATTCTAAGAATCACTGCTGCTCCTTCTCTCCTCTAACGCATCCCAGTCCGGATCCTTTGTCCCCTTGAAGTAGTTGAACCCGATATAGCCGATACACCAAACCATCCCTGCCAGCGTGGCGGAGAACAAAATCTTTACCCCGCAGACGGCAATCAAAAACAGGCTGACATCACCCGAAATAAATGCATTGTAAAGATCCTGCAGGGGCATACAGATCATCCTCCAGAATCCCACATACAGCGCCGCAAGGACTCCCAATGCATAGCATAGAAACGCAAGTGCCATACAAATACGTTTTTTCATCCGATTCACCCCACAATCAATCCACAGCAAGACATATGTTACCGCCCGCCTCCGTAGCCCGCAGGTCAATGACGCGCTGATTTGCCGAGCCCCGGAATTTGAGCGTAATATCCTTCTTTTCCTCGATATACGGTCCGTCCACCAGAACATCAATCATGGACAAAAGCTCCTCTGTGTCCTTGGTGTGCTTGAAGCCGCCCTCCACAAGATCCCGGTCATAAATATATCCGGTGTAGGCCCAGACATCCTTATCTGGGTAAGCCGCCTTCATCTTTCGCATAAAAGGAACCAGCGCCTCCTGGTTTTCCGGTTCAAACGGCTCCCCGCCCAAAAGCGTCAAACCCTGTATATACTCCGGCTCCAGGGATTTCAGGATCTCCTCCTGCACCGCCTCATCAAACTCCCGGCCGTACAGGAAATCCCATGTCTGCGGCTGAAAACAGCCCTTGCAGGCGTTACGGCATCCCGACACAAACAGCACAGTGCGACATCCTTTCCCATTCGCAATATCACAGAACTTGATCTCTGCGTAATTCATTATACCCTCTTTTTTCTGAGAATCTTCACGCATATGGCGGCGACAGCCAAAAACAGCACGATCGCTCCGCCCAGTACATAGCGAATGTCACTTGTTCCGGTCTTGGGCGTGTGATCCAGATTCGGTTTGCTGCTCCCGCTCTGGCTGTTGTTGGTGTTCCCACTTTGGCTGTTATTGGTGTTCCCGCCCTGGCTGTTATTGGTGTTCCCACCTTGGCTGTTATTGGTGTTTCCGCTCTGACTGTTGTTGTTATTTCCGTCTTGGCTGTTATTGGTGTTCCCGCTCTGGCTGTTGTTGTTATTTCCGTCTTGGCTGTTATTGTTCCCTGTCTCAGACTCACTTTCCGTCTCAGTATCCTGCGGATTTGCCGTCCCGGCTGACGCATCCACCAGAATGTGTACAGCCACCGAATTATAGCTGCTGTCGTGCATCTCCCGGTTTGAGAGTGTCACCGGCATCGTTGTGTAATCCTGTTTCACGTTAAAATGCAGGGTTATAATCGTTTCGTTGTTCGAATAGGTTGAGTTGAAAATCGCTGAAATGTTGAGCGCCGGTCCCTGCACCTCCGCGATATTCTGTAAATTGTTGGTATTATTGGAGATGGTGTCTGCCCAGGTCGCTCCCGTGTATGTCAGATAATCTCCGTCATAGGCCAGCTTCATGGCAAATGTCGAGAGCCCCGGATTGTTGCTCAATATAATCCTCGCTGTCACCTGATCACCGCTTCTGGCGTTGTCCGTCGACCCCAGCGTCACATTGATGTCGGCGGCCTTCACCGTCATCGGCGCAAGGGCAAAGCACAACATAACCACCGTACAAATTCCTGCGAAACATTTTGTCAATCTCTTCATCACTCACTCATCCTCTTTGCTATTATTACCAATCTTCCGTTTTCTACAGTATACTCACAGGTAGAGAGCATCACCGTCGTATCTCCATATGTCAGGCGCTCGCCGGTATCATAGATACTGTTTTCCTGTATGAAATCCAGCAGATCTTGAAATTCTCCGCGATTTTCATATCCACGCATCCAGTAATACCGAAAACCGTTTTCGCTGCCCTGCCTGACATGTGTCTTGACCACCGCCACGATCCGGTACCGCCCGGTTTCATAGATCGTGTCAAAGGTGAACATCCGATGCTCTTTATAATACTCCGGGTCCAGATAGTAATCCAGATTGCCAAACTGGCTGCCGCTGCTGACATTGTGCCCGTAAATCACAATATTTTTATCCAGCGGATCAATCGTAGTCCCCGCATCGACGAACGGATTGCCCTTGGAGTCCTCATTTCCCTCAAAATTGTGCCTGAGGTAATACTCCTCGCCCGTGACATCCTGCATGACCGGATAGTCGATACCGGTTCCGTCCACCTTCAGCCACCCCACCAGATCCGGATACAGGCCGTGCATGATGACATACTGATCCAGAACCTTTGTCTGCAGGATTTCCTCCGGTTCGGACTCCTTCTCGGCGGCGCGCGCCAAAAGCTCCCTCTCCCGCCGGATGTAATCGAGAATTGCGCTCTCCTTCGCCTCATTGATCTGCAGGTAGAGCAGCGTCACCAACAACACTACCGCCATAGCTAGGAAAGAAACAGCAATTCGCTTGCACACCTTCTCAATCGTCTTTCTATGGCGGTTACTGCTCGTGCGACCTGACAGTCCGGACAGGAAGGCCTCCCCAACCCATGTGGAAAAACCGT
The DNA here is from genome assembly GCA_022511395.1 of Agathobacter sp. Lineage (GTDB taxonomy): Bacteria > Bacillota > Clostridia > Lachnospirales > Lachnospiraceae > Roseburia. The sequence continues at coordinate 6,903 of JAFLRQ010000053.1, forward strand.
TCTCCTCCCTCAGACTCCGATACAGCCTCTTGTTCGCTGCTCGGTCATCCAGATCGTTACGGGCGCATATGTTTTTAATCTCTTTCAGATCCTCCAGGTATTCATTGTCCTCCTGAAGCTCCTCTGCCTCTTCTGCATCTGCCGGGTGGCCCTCATACAAATGCAGATAGCGCTCTTTGTTGGTCTCTCCCATAATGCTAATTATACAGAAATCTGTTGCAAAAGTACAGTGTTTTTTTAGGATTTTACAGATGAAGCACCCGCTCTTTGATTTCCTGGGTGCGTCCCTGGTTCCAGAACTGCGTTCCGATGTATCCGCAGGTGCGGCGCGCAACGCTCATCTTGTTCTGGTTGCGGTTCCCGCAGCTTGGGCATTCCCAGATCAGTTTCCCGCTGCCTTCCTCTCCGGTGATCACAATCTCTCCGTCATAGCCGCACTCCATGCAGTAGTCGCTCTTTGTGTTGAGCTCGGCGTACATGATGTTTTCGTAGATGTATTTCATCACGGAGAGCACCGCCTCAATGTTGTCCTGCATGTTCGGAACCTCCACATAACTGATTGCCCCGCCCGGTGAAAGCCTCTGGAACTGCGCTTCAAATTTCAGCTTGTCAAACGCATTGATATCCTCAGTCACATGCACATGATAGCTGTTCGTAATATAGTTCTTGTCCGTGACGCCCGGAATCACTCCAAAGCGCTGCTGCAGACACTTGGCAAACTTGTAGGTCGTGGACTCTAAGGGCGTGCCATAAAGGCTGAAATCAATGTGCTCCTTCGCCCTCCACTCCGCACAGGCATCGTTCAGGTGCTGCATCACCCGAAGCGCAAACGGAGTTCCGACTCCCGGCTCCGTGTGGGATACACCGGTCATGTAGCGGGTGCACTCGCAGAGTCCCGCATAGCCCAGAGAGATGGTGGAGTAGCCATTGAGCAGCAGCTTGTCTATCTTCTCGCCCTTTTTCAGGCGCGCCAGCGCGCCATTCTGCCACAGGATCGGGGCCACATCGGACGGTGTCCCCAGCAGCCTCTTGTGGCGGCACATCAGCGCACGGTAGCACAGCAAAAGTCTCTCGTCCAAAATCTTCCAGAATTTGTCCATGTCCTTCTCGGAGGAGCATGCCACATCCACCAGGTTGATGGTCACAACCCCCTGGTTGAAACGCCCGTAATATTTCGGTTTGTTGGTTTCCGGATCCACATAGGGAGTCAGAAAGCTCCTGCAGCCCATGCAGGTATAGCAGTGTCCCTCCCCGTTCTTGTCCACCTTGAGCTCCAGCATCTTCTTCTCGGAGATGTAGTCCGGCACAAGGCGCTTTGCGGAGCACCGCGCCGCAAGTACCGTCAAATCCCAATATTTGGAGCCCTCATGGATGTTGTCCTCCTCAAGCACGTAAATCAGCTTCGGGAAGGCCGGGGTGATATACACTCCCTGCTCATTCTTCACACCCTGAATGCGCTGGTTTAACATTTCCCGGATAATCGCTGCGAGATCGTCCCTGAGCTGTCCCTCCGGCACCTCGTCGAGATACATATATACCGTGACAAACGGAGCCTGCCCGTTCGTCGTCATGAGCGTGATCACCTGGTACTGGATCGTCTGCACGCCGCTGCTGATCTCATCCTTCACCCGCATCTCCGCAATTTGGCTGACCTTCTCCTCGTCAATCTCAAGTCCGGCCTGCTCAAACTCCTCCCGCACCTGCGCGCGGAACTTGGTGCGGCTGACCTGCACAAACGGAGCCAGATGCGCCAGTGAGATACTCTGTCCGCCGTACTGGGAGCTCGCAATCTGCGCAATCGCCTGTGTCGCGATATTGCAGGCGGTGGAAAAGCTCTTCGGCGTGTCGATCATCGTCTCGCTGATGACCGTGCCGTTCTGCAGCATGTCCTCCAGATTCACCAGACAGCAGTTGTGCATGTGCTGCGCAAAATAGTCCGCGTCGTGGAAGTGGATCAGCCCCTTCTCATGCGCCTCCACAATATCCTCCGGAAGCAGAAAGCGCTTGGTGATATCCTTGCTGACCTCTCCGGCCATATAGTCGCGCTGCACGCTGTTGACCGTAGGATTCTTGTTGGAATTCTCCTGCTTGACCTCCTCGTTGTTGCACTCTAAAAGGCTTAAGATCTGCTCGTCCGTCGAATTGGATTTGCGCACAAGGGCGCGCTTGTAACGGTACGTGATATAGTTTCTGGCAACAGTGAAGGCGCGATGGTTCATGATCTGGTTTTCCACCATATCCTGAATCTCCTCCACACTCGCGGAGCGCTTCATGTTTCCACAGGCAACCTCCACATTGTCGGCAATCTCACGGATCTGCTCCTCCGTCAGTTTCTCATAGTCAATGACTGAGTCATTGGCAGCTTTGACGGCGGCAATAATTTTAGTTCCATCGAACAATGCTTCCGTACCGCTCCTCTTGATAATCTTCATACCCGAATCTCCTTCTTATCCATTTTCCCACAGACAGGCAAAGCCTTACTAACAACAATAAAGTTACACTATATGTAGTGGTTTGTCAATAAGCATTTTCTATATTATGTGGTTCTTTTTCTCCCCTCCCTTCTCAAAAAAACCTGCGGAAAGCCGATTTCCCAGTATATCTGTGCACAATGTCCAAAAAATGTGAAAAAAATGTGTCACAGTTGACATTATAAATTTTCTGCGATACCATATTGATGTATGTTCAATAATACACACATATATTATATATAGAAAGAAGGGATCCTACATATGCTAAAAACCCTAGCCGCTCAAATTAAGGAATACAAGGCTGCATCCATTGCAACTCCGCTTTTCATGCTGCTCGAAGTCGCAATGGAAACGCTGATTCCCCTGCTGATGGCCTCCATCGTCAATGATGGAGTCGAGGTCGGCAACACAAAGCACATCTACCTGATGGGCGCCGCCATGGTCGTTGCCGCGCTTTTCTCCCTCTTCTGTGGCTGTATGGGCGCCATGTTCGGCTCCAAGGCCTCCATGGGATTCGGAAAGAACCTGCGTGCCGCCATGTTCGAGCACATCCAGACCTATTCCTTTTCCAACATCGACAAATTTTCTACCGCGGGCCTTGTGACCCGGCTTACCACCGATGTCACAAACATCCAGAATGCCTATATGATGCTTCTTCGCATGACCATGCGCGCACCGGCCTCTATCATCTGCGCCATGGCCATGTCATTCTTCATCAGCCCCCGGCTGGCGACCATCTACCTTGTCGCCGTAATCCTGCTGGGCTCCGCGCTGATCTTTATCGCAACCCGCGCAATGAAATATTTCTCTCAGGCTTTTGAGAAATACGACGAGCTGAATGAGAGCGTACAGGAGAATGTGTCCGCGATCCGTGTGGTCAAGGCCTATGTGCGGGAGGAGCACGAGAAAAATCGTTTCAAGACCGCAAGCGCCAACATCTTCCACGTGTTCACACGGGCGGAGGGCCTTGTCGTGCTGAACAACCCGCTGATGTCGTTCACGGTTTACACCTGCATCCTGTTAATCAGCTGGATTGGTGCCCACATGGTGGTGGGCGGCAGTCTGGAAACCGGCGACCTCATGGCATTGCTCACCTACTGCATGAACATTCTGATGAACCTGATGATGCTCTCGATGATCTTTGTTATGATGACCATGAGTGTCGCCAGCGCAAGGCGAATCTGTGAAGTGTTAAATGAAGAGAGCGAGCTGCACAACCCGGCGGAACCGATATACGAGGTGGCGGACGGCAGCATCCGTTTTGACCATGTAACCTTCCGCTACTCCAAATCCTCGGAGACTCCTGTGCTGAATGACATCAATCTCTCCATTGCCTCCGGTGAAACCATCGGAATCATCGGCGGAACCGGCAGCAGCAAGACCACGCTGGTGAGCATGATCAGCCGCCTCTATGACGCGGACGACGGCTCCGTGTCCGTCGGCGGGCGCGATGTCCGGGACTACGACATGGACAGCCTGCGCGACCAAGTATCCGTAGTACTGCAGCAAAATACGCTGTTTTCCGGCTCTATTTACGACAATCTGCGCTGGGGCAATCCGGACGCCACCGACGAGGAGTGCCGGAAGGCCTGCGAGCTGGCCTGCGCCGACGAGTTCATCCAAAGCTTTCCGGAGGGCTATGACACCCACATTGACCAGGGCGGTACCAATGTCTCCGGCGGCCAGAAGCAGCGCCTGTGCATTGCCAGAGCCCTCCTGAAAAATCCGAAGGTTCTGATACTCGACGACAGCACCAGCGCCGTGGACACCGCGACGGATGCAAAGATCCGGAAAGCCTTTAAGGAGTCAATCCCCGGAACCACAAAGCTGATCATCGCCCAGCGCATCGCCTCCGTGCAGGAGGCGGACCGCATCATTGTCATGAACGACGGTCGGCTTGACGCCATCGACACACACGAAAACCTGTTGAAAAACAATGCAATCTACCGCGACGTCTACGAATCTCAGATGCAGGGCGGCGGTGACTTTGACGAAGGAGGTGCAGCATAATGCCGGGACCAAGCGGACCAAGAGGGCCACAGGGGCCAAGAGGAATGGGGCCAAGACCCAAAATTAAAAATCCGGGAAAACTGTTTGCCCGGCTGATGAAATTCCTGCTGCGGCACTACCTGCCGCACTGCATCATCGTAGTGATCTGTATTTTTGCCGGCGTGTTTGCCAGCGTTCAGGGAACCCTGTTTACCCAGACCCTGATTGACGACTTTATCGAACCGATGATCAAAAATCAGTCTGCGGACTATACGCCGCTGCTGCACGCCATTCAAAGAGTTGCATGCTTCTACGGGCTGGGCATTGTGTGCTCCTTCCTGCAGCAGAAAATCATGATCTATGTGACTCAGGGAACCATCCGAAATCTGAGGAACGAGGTGTTCTCCCATATGCAGGATCTGCCGATCCGCTACTTTGACACCCATTCCCACGGAGACATCATGTCCGTCTACACCAACGATATGGACACCCTGCGCCAGTTAGTCAGCCAGAGCCTTCCGTCGATGATCCAGAGCGCCATCACCATTGTGAGCGTGTTTGCCTGTATGATTGTCCTCAGTGTGCCGCTGACCGCTCTCACCCTGGTCATGATCGTTGTCACACTGATTGTCACCGCCCGCTTTGCGGGATTTTCCAGCCGCTATTTCCTCGCCCAGCAGAAGAACCTGGGCAGCGTGAACGGCTTTATCGAGGAGATGCTGACCGGGCAGAAGGTCGTCAAGATCTTCACGCACGAAAAAAAGAATATCGAGGACTTCCACAAGCTAAACGACCAGCTCTTTGACAGCGCGTACCACGCAAGCTTCTACTCCGGCTGCCTTGGACCTGTGAACATGCAGATCGGCAACCTGAGCTATGTGATCTGCGCAATGGCGGGCGGCGTCATGGCCATCACCGGCTTTGCGGGACTCACCCTCGGAAAACTGGCCAGCTTCCTTGCCTTCAACAAAAGCTTCAACATGCCGGTCTCCCAGGTCAGCCAGCAGTTCAACAGCATCATCATGGCCCTCGCCGGCTGTGAGCGAATTTTCAACATCATGGACGCAGAGGCTGAGACGGATGAGGGCTATGTGTGCCTGGTGAACGCAAAGGAAGAGAACGGAGTGCTCACCGAGACAGACGAGCGCACGGGACTCTGGGCCTGGAAGCATACGCATCAGGCGGACGGCTCCGTGGATTATGTGCAGGTCACGGGAGATGTGGTGTTTGACGATGTAGACTTTGGATATGTTCCGGAGAAGATTGTGCTTCACAATGTGGACCTCTACGCGACTCCCGGCCAGAAGATTGCCTTTGTCGGTTCCACCGGCGCAGGCAAGACCACCATCACAAACCTGATCAACCGCTTCTACGATATTCAGGACGGTAAAATCCGCTACGACGGGATTAACATTAACAAGATTAAAAAGGCCGACCTGCGGCGCTCCCTCGGCATCGTACTGCAGGATACCCACCTGTTTACAGCGACGGTGATGGACAACATCCGCTACGGCAAGCTGGATGCCACCGACGAGGAGGTTTACGCAGCCGCAAAGCTGGCAAACGCCGACACCTTCATCCGCCAGCTCCCCGACGGCTACAACACGGTGCTCACCGGAGACGGCGCCAATTTGAGTCAGGGACAGCGCCAGCTTTTGGCCATTGCAAGGGCCGCCATTGCGGACCCGCCGGTGCTCATCCTCGATGAGGCGACCAGCTCCATCGACACAAGAACCGAGCGGATTGTGCAGGACGGCATGGATAAGCTGATGGCGGGCCGCACGACCTTTGTCATTGCCCACCGCCTCTCAACCGTGCGCAACAGCGACTGCATCATCGTATTGGAGCAGGGGCGCGTCATCGAGCGCGGCAACCACGAGCAGCTCATTGCCGCAAAGGGCAAGTACTATCAGCTCTATACCGGAAAAACAGCTTAACAGACAGCAAAAGGGGAACAGGCACTGTCCTGTTCCCCTATATTTTTATTCGGTTTGATTACTTCTGACCACATCAAAAAATTTCCCTACCTCAGCCCAGGCCTTCTTTGACTCCGGAATATTCAGGTAGGCCATCTGAAACACATGAAACATCCCCTCATATACCGACAACC
>JAFLRQ010000054.1:0-1519 GCA_022511395.1 Agathobacter sp.
ACCTCTGCGGAGGCGTTTCCAAGGGCCTTTTTCTGCGCGTTCAGCTCCGCAATCTCGTCCTCAATCGCCGCCACCGCATCCTTATAGCCCTGCTGCCGCTCCTCGTAGGACTCCTTCGCCAGCCGTATCGCATCCTCCAGCCGCGCAATGCTGCTCTCAAGCTGGCTGGAATCCGCCCGAAGAAGCACCGTTCCGCTCTCCACCTGCTCCCCCGGCGCCACAAGGCACTCGCCCAATGACGCATTGATGGGCATAGAGTACTCTGTGATGGAGGGGTAAACATAGCCGGACAATACTTTGTAGTTGTAGAGATTTCTGCGCGCCGCCCGCTCCGTGCCCGCCAGGGCATTCACCGGCTCCACCAGCTCGATCTCCTCCGTGTCCTGTATCACCGGGACGCTGCCGCAGCCCGCGGTTTCCGTCAGCACGCAAAGCAGTGCCAACCCAATTGCAATCGCTCTGTTCTTTCTCATTTCAGTATTACCTTATCCCCCTCTTTTAAGCCCTCCGTAACCTCCACGTAGGAATCCCCGTGAAGACCGGTTGTAATCCACTGCACTTCCCGCACGCCGCCGTCTCCGAGCACATAGACATAGGATTTTTTGTCCGCCTCGTGCACAACCTCGCCGGGAACCGCAAGAACCTGATTTCTCTCGCCAAGATTCAGCGTTACCTCCCCTGTGCGGCCCACTTCCATCTCAAAATCCTCGGTCTCGTCCGCAAAGGTGAAGTACATCTCCTCCTCCCAGGTATCGCGCTGGTAGGGAACCAGTTCATAGGTGCCTGCACCCTGTCCGAAGGAAATCATCATCTCAAAGGTCTTCTGGTCCGGGAAGTAATCCTTGTACTCCATCTCTTTGGAGATAAACACGCTGTGGCTGTCGTCAATCACCTTGAGAACGACCTCGCCTGCCTTGGAGTATGTGCCCTCCAGCCCCTCCTTTAAGTAGGAGACCGTTCCGTCCATTCCCGCGTAGATGTACGCCTTGGCCTTCTCCGCCTGCAGATTCTTAAGGCGCATGTTCTCCACCTCCAGCGCGTCCTGGTAGTCCTCAATCTGGTAGCGGTACTGCCTTCGAACTGCCTCCAGCGCGTCGGCCTTCGCCTGCTTGGATTCCGCCGTCTCCTCATTGGACGCGTACTGCTGGTTCAGCATGCGGATGTCCATGTCCTGATTCTCATTCACATGCTTAAGCAGGAGCTGGTTGCGCTTAATCTGGTTCTGCAGACTCTCAATGTCCGCGTCAATGCTCTCCGTCACCAGCTCCGCCAGAAGCTGTCCCCTGGTCACCGTATCTCCCTTCTCCACATAGATTTTGGCGATCTCCTTGCCGTCGAGCGCAAAGGAGAGCCGCTCATCGTTGACCTGCCGGTACTCACAGCGGATCTTGTGGGTTAGAACGACATCCGTGACCGTCACTGCCACAAGCGTGTAGTTGGTCTCCTCCTCCTGCTCGAGGATCACCGGAGCGTCGCTTTCCACGCTGTTGGCGCAGCCCGGCAGCATCAATGCCATCGC
>JAFLRQ010000054.1:1619-2747 GCA_022511395.1 Agathobacter sp.
ATCAGACTGGACGGCCTGATCTTTTATCCGGCATTTGAACCCTTCGATGCCGCCGCTCCCCTGACCGTTGAGATGATCATCGGCCATCTGATCGGGGACTCAATGAAGATCGATATCTTCTCCGACATCATCGGCTGTCTCCTGATCCTGATTCCGGCAAGCGCCATTGTGAACAAAAACATGAAGCTTCTCGCCGAGGCGGAGCGTGAACGTGGAAAGCTCCCCCTTGTCTACAAGCTGATGAAGAAAAACAAGCGGGCGTTCCGCGCCTTTGTGCTTGGGCTTTTGACCCTCATCCTCTATGTCGGCTACCAGCTCATGCCCTTTGTGTTAAACGGCGAGAACCGCTATCAGGTCGGCTATTTCTGGTACCTCATCGTCATCTTCTTCAAGTGTCTGACCTTTATTCAGGCGGGGCTCATCTGCTGCGACGCGCAGGAGAGCATCCAGAACCATATGTGGAACAACGTGGTCGGCATCTTTATCCTGCTGTCCGCCTTCGCCGGCTTTGTCCGCGGCATGTCTTACTTCTACAACCTGCCGGGAACCACCGCCATCTATTACACCGTGCAGTGCTTCTTCGGAGCGCTCGCCACAATCATGTACTGGAGGCACTGGGATGACATCCGGGAGACAGGGGCTTAAGTGCCCCGCCTTCCCCTGCCGCCTCCTTTTATTTCACCAGCACCGTTGTGACGACATCCATAAGCCCGTCCCTCACGTCCAGCTCCTCTGTCACGTCCAGCCTCGGCTCCCCGTCCATGTCAAAATGCACCCTGCGAATGCCGCTGCTGCGTACGCCCTCTGTGCCCGGCCTTGCGTGGTAGGTGTTCCAGACCACACCGTCCTCATCGGTCACATAGGCGTTGTGCCCGGTTCCGTACTCGTTCTCCACACTCCGCGAGGTGAGGATCGGGTAATTCTTCTTGTGCCAGTTTTTTGGCTCCAAAAGCTCCTTCCCCTTTTCGATTGACAGCAATCCCACCACGTAGGAGGTGTCCACCGCCGCGGCCGAGAAGGTCAGCCAGAGCTTGTCGCCGCGCATCAGCGCAAAGGGTCCCTCCTCCACAAAGGTGTGGTTGTTGCCCCAGCCGTAGTCCGGCTTGGACAAAACCACCGGGTCGGTCA
>JAFLRQ010000054.1:2847-3938 GCA_022511395.1 Agathobacter sp.
CAGCTCTCCTCCCAGAAAAATTCGCCGGGCGTCGCCGCGTGGAAAATGTAGAGCCTTCCTTCGATCTCGTGGAACTCCGGCGCCCAGAGAAGCCCTCCGATCTCCGGGTAGGCGGAGGAGTCCAGTATCAGCTTCTCCTCAGCGTCCACAAGGCCTGTGATTGTGTCTGCCTCGCGGACATAGAGGGTGTGGTTGTTGTCCGCGTCATTGGTGGCGATAAAGTAGTAACGCTCCCCCCATTTCGCCACGCAGGGGTCCGCGCGGTTGAACGCCACCGGGAACGGGAAGTGCTCGCGCCGCACCCTGCCCCGCAGCAGATACTCTCCCTTTTTCGCGAAATCAATGTCCGGGCTTTCCCAGTCCACGCGTTTTTCTACGGTGGTTCCGTCGCTGTAGTGCGCCATGACACGGCAGTCCGCAAGCGCCTCCTCAAGCGCCTCCCTGCTGTCCGCTTCCAAGGGCCCCGGCACAGTCATTGCGCAGTTGACCGGAGTCAGTAATTTCTTTTCCAGATAGTCCGCCTGCTCATCCGTGATGTACACAGCGTTGTGGCATACAATGCCCTCTATCTCCGCATAGGCCTGCGCGTCAACTGCAATCGTCTCCACATCCTTCGGGAAACCGCCGTCGCTCTCGGGGACATGGTCTTCCCCAAGCCGCTCTGTTTTCCCGTCCGTCTTTAAGCTGCGGATGTCCGCCGTATCCGCCGCATACCAGACGCCCTCGGCGCGCCAGCGCAGGCGGTAAGTGTCCGCCTTGTTGTCATAGCTGCAGCAGACCGACTCAAGCGTCCGCGCATCCAGCGCAATCAGGCCAAGCTCCTCATAGTCGATAAAGTCCTGTGTCGCAAAGACAAGCGCGCAGCCCTTCGACTCGTCATCCTCCTCCCCGTCGCCCATGGTCCGCACGGCAATGATACCGTAGCCTTTGTCCTTCATGGAAAAGACAAAGGGATTTCGAATGCTCTTTGGATTCAGAGAGCCGTCCCCATTCTCTGTCGCCTTTGCAAACAGAACGCCGGAGTTGTGGTTTAACGCCTGAAATCTGCCGTCCTCCCTCTGCAGGGCGAGATGCATGCTGTACGCCAGCCT
>JAFLRQ010000054.1:4038-6461 GCA_022511395.1 Agathobacter sp.
TCCGCAATCTCGTACACAGCGGGATCATCCGGGAATACAAATGCCAGAAGCCGGATGAAGGACTCATCCCTCAGCCAGACAAGCCCTGCCTGCGTGTAGATATAGGGCATAAGCTCGTACCTCAGCCGATTGCATGCCACAAGGGCGTCATAAAAGGGCGTTCCCTCCTCGCCAAACCGCCAGAGCTCCCGCCAGCAGTCCGTTCCGTGTCCGCGGAACACGGGCAGAAAACACTCCCACTGGCTCCAGCGCACATAGAGCTCCCGATATCCCAGATCTTCTGTGGTATTGTCGTAGTCCCCGTCACAGTACCAGGGCGCACCCTTCTTCACGAAAAACGCGCCGATATCCGTCGTCCAATACGGCAGTCCCGACGCACAGAAATTCAGCCCCGCCGCAATCTGGCGGCGCAGCGTATCCCAGGAGGCGCCAATATCGCCGGACCAGAGCACCGTGCCGTAGCGCTGCTGTCCGGTGTAGCCGCTCCTCGTCAGATTCATCACCCTTCCGGCGCCTGTCCGCCCGGAGCTTCTCTGCCCCTCGTACAGCGCCTGCGCGTGAAACAGGCAGTAGGCGTTGGTCATGTCCGCCGGCAGATGGTTCTCCAGACTCCGGCAGTATTCCGAATACAGCGCCGCCGGCTCCTGCCGGACAAAATGGTTCCACTCCGGCGTGACGGGCTCGCTGGAGTCACACCACCACGCATCCACTCCCTTGTCGTAGAGTGCGGTCTGAACCTGCTTCCAGTAGAGCTTCCGCCCCTCCTCGGACAGGGCGTTGTAGATCTCGCTCCCCGGAAGGAGCAGTCCCGCCTCCTTAAATTCCTGATAATCCTCGCAGTTTGCGCTCATGTTGGGCCAGATGGACATCATAAAATGCACATCCTTTTTGTGGAGCTCCTCCACCATCGCAGCGGGATCCGGGAAACGCTTCGCGTCAAAGCTCTTCTGCCCCCACTTGCCGTCCTCCCACGAGCACCAGTCCAGAACCACTGCGTCCAATCCCAGACCGCGCTTGCGGTACTCCTCCGCCACGGCAAGGATCTGATCCGCCGTCTCATAGCGCTCCTGGGACTGCAGATAGCCAAACGCCCACTTGGGCAGCATCGCAGCCTTTCCGGTCAGTCTCCGGTAGGCACGTACCACGCCGTCCATGTCCGGCCCCAGAATGAAGTAATAGTCCAGCTCCTCATCTGCCTCCGTGTAGAGGTAAGAGCCGTAGGCCGTATCCGAAAAAATCATGGGGCTGTATGTATCCATCAGAATGCCGTACCCGAGACCGGACACCAGCATGGGAACCGCAATTTTCCGGTTGCCCTGATGGAGAAAAAGCATCTGTCCGCGCAGGTTGGAAAAGCCCTCCTCATGCTGTCCCAGCCCATAGAGCGCCTCCCCGTCCTGCCAGCCCAGCCACAGCCTCGTGTGAAAGAGGCTGCCGTCCTCAATCTTGTCCGCATGGCGCACCACGGTCTTCTCCCCGTCCGCGGTGCTGACCTTCTCCGTGGAAATCTCGCCGCCCTCCACAATGCGGTACACCGGAAACTCCTCCAGCTCCTTGCTGTCCCTCTCCCGCTCAGAGAGCAGCACGTCCCCCTGGGCGTCACAGTAGCGGAAAGAGGCCGTATCCTTCTTTATCACAATCCGAAGCGCCTGCGTGACAAAGCACAGCTCCTCCTCCGTCTCGGAGACGCTCCAGTCCTGCTCCACGGCGTCACTGATGACCCCCGGCTTTTTCTTCTCGGAAAAAGCATCCCTTTTCGTGTATGTAATCCTTACAACTCCGGGCTCCTTCGGGGTGAGGCGGTATCTGCCCGCCTCGGAGAACAGATACAGGCCGTCCTCCCTCTTTTCATATCCGGTAATCGCCCGGCTTCTGGGCGGAATGACAGACAGCATACTACTTCTCCTCCTCTTTGATGCGGTCCTGCATCCGCCGGATCAGCATCTCCATAAACGGTGTCTCCCCGGAAGCTTCCGGCTGCGGCCCCTCGGTCTTAAAGGCCATGCCAAAGGTGGTCTCCTTTGTGTAGGGCTTCCACTCCGGCATTTTTGTCCCGTCCGCATCCTCCCCGTTCGGATCACCTGTCTTTATAAAGTTACACCAGTAGTTGCACATCTTGCGCGCCAAGTCATAGTGCTGCCCGTGGAACGGCCTCCAGCACTTTGCCAGCGTCTCAAAGAAGAACCACAGCTCCACCGAGTGGAAATTGCCCGGATTGTCCCAGCCCGGAATATCCGCGTCAAAGCGGTAATAGTAGGTTTTCTTCCCAATCTCCTGCCGCCTCAGCGCCAGCGCCTTGATGGTGGGCTCAAGACCGCACACCCTCGCATATCCGCCCTCTGTGCGCTCTTTTGCCTCTCTGCAGGCCAAAAATTCCGCTGCCTGGTCGCCAAAGAGCTCCTTCGCCGCTTCCTGCAGGGCGC
>JAFLRQ010000054.1:6561-13348 GCA_022511395.1 Agathobacter sp.
CTCTGGACGATGGCCCTCTGGAACAGTCCGGTGTTGCCGGGGCATGCCAGCTGTGCCATCACGCTTCCGCCGCCCGCGGACTGTCCGGCGATGGTGATGCGCTTCGGATCACCGCCAAAGGCCGCGATATTGCGGATGACCCATTTGATGCCCGCCTGCTGGTCCAGATTGCCGAAATTGGACGGTGCGTCCGGCTGCTGCGCGGTGAGCTCCGGATGCGCCAGAAATCCGAACACATTGAGCCGATAGTTGACCGTCACCACCACAACCCCGCGGCGGGCAACCCGCTCTCCGTCAAACTCCATCTCCGCCGGGTAGCCCCACTGCAGGCCGCCGCCGAAAAACCAGATAAGCACGGGCTGACGCTCGCTGTCATCCTTCGCGCTTGTCCAAACATTCAGGTACAGGCAGTCCTCCCCCATTGCAATGTCCGGGTCCACATGCCACTCCCTGCAGTAAATGTCGTCTCCGATTCCCGGCGTATCCTGCACGGAAATCGGCGCAAACCGATAAGCCTCCCGGACTCCTTCCCAATCCGGACATGGCTGCGGCGCCCTCCAGCGGTTCTCTCCCACCGGTGGCGCCGCAAACGGAATTCCCTTAAAGGCGGTGATCCTCGGATCAGCCGCTTCGATTCCACGCAGATAGCCGTTTTCTGTCTTTACCTCTCGAATCATAATATACCCCCCTGCTTTTCAGCGGAACAACACGCAGTTGCCGCTCTCTCTGTAATACCTTACCCTCTCCTCCAACGCCTCGCGGCTGCAGTCAAGCTGCTTTGCAAGGCAGGTCATACACAAAAACCGGTCTGCATTTCTGGAGACCAGTTTCATGTATATACCTCTGTCATCAGCCGAAAGCTTCGACTGACATTCCATGCATAGCCCGTGTTCGTCCATGGGATGCTACACCAGCTTGCCGCGAAGAATCAGACAGTCGTGCGCGTCCACAGTCACCGCAAGGCGCTCCTGATAGGTGCCGAAGTCCTTGTCCTCCCAGCAGTCATAGAAGGAGAGCTTCCTTCCGGACGCATAGGAAATACCCAGATCCCAGAACTGAAGGGAAATCTCCCTCCTGTCATCGCTCAGATTGAAAAATCCCACAGCCAGCTCGCCGTTCTGCAGTACCTTTACGAGAATGAACACCTCGTTTGTCTGGAACCACTGCGGCTCCGGCTTCACGCGGTAGCACCCCCTCGCCTCCGCGTCCTGATTGATTTCAATCAGCCTCGGGTTCTTTAAAATCTTCTCTGTCTCCTCATCCGCCTTGCGCAGGTCACACCCGATCATAAGCGGAGAGCCCATCAGACACCAGAGACTGAAATGCGTCTTGTACTCGGTGTGGGTACAGCCGCCGATCTTGCCGATAAAGTCGTTGTTGCTTCCCCCGAACATGCCGACCACAAGCATATCCATGTCGTTGTGGCAGTAGTTTCCGGTGTACGCGCTCTTCTCAATCTGCGAGATCGCAATGTTTTTGATGGAGCCCCAGTTGTCCTGAATGTCGCCTGTGGAGCGGTACATGTGCGCGCCGGAGGAACGAATCCAGTCGTGTACGCCGTCCGCGCCCCAGTTGCACGCAGAGAAAAGAATGTCCCTGCCGCAGTTTTTGAGCGCAAGGCTCATGCGGCGGTACAAAAGCTCGCCGTCCATGTTCCTCGGCTTGAAGCAATAATCGTATTTCAGATAATCCACTTCCCATTCCGCGAGCTGCGCGGCGTCGGAGAACTCATGCTCAAAGCTGCCGGGGAATCCCGCGCAGGTGTGTGTACCTGCGCAGGAATACATGCCGAATTTCAAGCCCTTACTGTGAATGTAATCCGCAAGCGCCTTCATGCCGCTCGGGAACTTGGCGGGGTCTGCCACCAGACAGCCGTGCGCGTCGCGCTCTCTCAAGCTCCAGCAGTCATCGATCACAATGTACTCATAACCGACGTCCTTATACCCCTTCTCCGCGATAATGTCCGCGATGTTTTTTACCAGATCCTCATTGATATCCCATGTAAAGGTATTCCATGAATTCCAGCCCATAGGCGGCAGGAATCCCATTCCGCTCTTCATCATAAAACCCCCCTGTCCTTTTAAAGGTCAAACTTGCCGATGATATCGTTGATGTGCTGGGTGTTCGTCTGGTTCTCCTCCATCAGGTTGTTGACGTTTGCAACAATGTTGTTCGTGATGTCCGCCTTCTCAACAATATTCTTGATACCGACCTCGTTGTCCGAGGATGCGAAGTGGATGTTTCTCACCTGGTCGCTGATGTTCGACACAGAGGCCGCAACGGTTCCGGATACTTCGTCGATCTCGTCGATGGTCGCCCGGATACCCTCCACGCTGCCGTGATACTCCTCTGTCTTATCCGCCATCTGGGTAAAGTACTGAACCACGTCGTTCTCCATGAACTCAATGATATCCGAGAAGCACTTCTGGATGCTTTCAATATTGCTGTTGGTCTCCTTACAGATCTTCTGGATCTCTCCCACCGTCTCGGAGGAGTTGATCGCCAGCTTGCCGATCTCATCCGCAACCACCGCGAAGCCCCTTCCTGCCTCTCCGGCTCTCGCCGCCTCGATGGACGCATTTAAGGAGAGCAGGTTCGTCTGGCTTGTAATGTCAAGAATCTGGTTTGCCATTTCATTAATCTTGGACAGGGACTGCAGATTTCTCATGCCGACCTCGATATCCTCCTTGGTCTCGCCGATCTTCTTCTCGGTGGTCTGAAGGGTCTCATGTGCAAGGTTTACCATATCCTCGGTGGAGAGCATGAGCTGCTCGCTCTTCCTGTCACTCTCTTTGACCTTCACCGCCACGGTTTCCACAAGCTCTGTGATGTTGCCGATCTCATTATTCACCTTCTGAATGGACTCATTCGTGTTAAAGATACTTGCCGAGAGCTCCTGACTCGTCGCCATGTTATCCACCGAGCAGTCCACCAGCGTGGAGGAGGTCTGTCCCATGGTGCCTGCGCTGTCCTGCAGGGACCTCGCGCAGTCCTCCAGAGTTCCCACGATGCCGGACAGGCTGTCCGTCACCTTGTATGTAGCTGCGGCAATCTTGCCGATCTCGCTCTTGCCGTTGACATATTTGCGGATGTACGGTTTCTCTTTCAGGTTCAGCTCTCCCAGCTCTCCGATTGCGTTTTCCACAAGCTCCAGCGGCTTGGTGATGAGCTTGGCGAGCATGTACAGGAAGACAGCGATGACCGCGCAGATTGCGGCGCAGATGACCAAAAGATTTCTCTGCAGCTGCTTCGCCGCCGCGAAAATCTCATCCGTGGAATCATCCGTTGCAATGATCCAGCCCGTCTCCGGGTCCACAATGTACATGAGCATGTGCGTTTTGCCGTTTGCCCCGACATATTTCAGGTTGCCCTCCAGCGTGCCCGCAGTTGCCTTTTCCACGATTTTCAAAAGGTTCTGATCCTCCACCGGCTGTGCCACCAGCGTCACATCCGGGCAGAACACATAGGAAGAGTCCGCGGAATTTATCACATAATACCGTGCATTGTCCAGACCGGACACGCCGTGCTGATCCAGAATTTCTCCAAGTCCCGCAACGAACGGGCCTCCGCCCACCAGACCGATGGGGGTCTTTCCGTCTGTATCATAAATAGCCATGCGAAGATTTAAGATCATCTGGCCGGATGCCGGTGAGACGAAGGCGCCTCCGTCAAAGAAGCCTCCCGGAGAGTCCGTCATCGTCGCCAGATAGGGCGGCAGCCCGTCTCCGCTTCTCGTCGTCATGCCGACGGCGCCGGCGTTTGAGTGCGCCAGAACGGTCGTATTCCAGTTACTGGTATACACGCCCTCCCACTGGTCCAGCGTTGCAAAAAACTGCTCTGTATATTTCTGTGCAGCGCTGATGGCAGCCGGATCTTCCGGGTTCTTCAGCAGATTCTGCACAGCCGGAGCGCTTCCGTACTGCTTCATGCTGCGCTCTGACTCCGCAACGAACTGATTGATGATGCCCATCTGCAGGTTCATTGCCGTACTCATGTTGTTCATGGCGGCTTTCTCCATGGCTCTCGAGGTTGTGGCGTTTGAGATCATGTAAAGGATTGCCATACAGATGAGTGCGACAAGCGCCGCTCCAAGAGCAATGACTGTCGACATTCTTCGGTTTTTCATATTGATTCCTCCTACTGCAAAACTTTTACCTGCCGTGCTGCTCGCGAACAAACTTCGCGGGACGCGGTTTGTTTATACTTACTATTTTATGCTTTTCCATCGCAATCGTCAACAAAAATCTTCCTTCATCTCTGCGATTTGGCCGCATTAAGTAATGGCAATATGTGTCAATCAGCGAAAACAGGTTCGCTGTGCGCCCTTCAATCTTGAAATTACAGAAGCCGCGCGGCAGATATTCCTCCCAAACCGCCTCCGGCGACACAAAGGTCGAATAGCCCTGAATGCTGTAGAAGGTGTTCTTTTCCCCGTACTCGCAGGTCCATCCCGGAACCGGGATCTGCCGGTTCGGCGGCAGGGTCCGGTTTTTTAACACGATCTCCTGCTCCCTTCCAATCTGCCGGTAGTGCTCCCCGCGTCTCGGGCACTCGGGCACGCAGCAGGCATTGACCAGCACCTCGCAGCGCTCTTTGTCAGAAATTTGTTCTAACAGATCAAATTGATTGTTCATATTATAATCCAGAACCACCAGGGCGTAATCCTTTTTCAGCTCCTCATTCAACCCCCCCACATCGCGGATTTCTTTGCAGGTGCTGCTGTTGATCTTAAACCGCGGATATTTTTTCCGGATATATTCCTCCAAAACCGGCGAGACAACCAGCACCTCGTTCATGCCGTTGTCCGCCGCCTCCATACAGAAATTGCAGTAGTCGTCCGCAAGGTCCGCCTCTTTAATCAACGGGTTTGTGTAGGTATAACGGACGGGGACACCCCAGCCGTTGATGCTCTTTATCACATTGCGCACAAACGCCGCGTCGCACTGGTCTCCGTAGGAAAATCTTCCCCCGTTCCAGCGGGAGGTCGGAAATTCCCCGAAAAAGGAACCGATTTCCAGATTTTCCCGAAAGAATTCAGGCGCCTCCTTCATCATGCCCAGCAGCGTGATGTTTAACGGGAAATTGTACCGCAGTCCCGGCAGATGAAATCGAACTTTTTTATCCATGTCTCTTCTCCTCTCTCACTTCATTTCCGGCCGCCCATTGCCTTATTTCCAGATCCGGTAATTGCCGCTCAATGCCAGCAGGGCAAACATATACAGGAAATTGTCGTAGTATCTGCGATCGCCTGTGCGCAGCGGGGTGTTCCAGAATTTCTCCACGCATTCCTTCGCATAGTCCCCCTTTGCCGCAAGCGACGCCTGCGCGTTGACGGCGATGACCGCCACCGGGTGCAGCGCCCGCTCCTCGAGCCTTGTGCCGTCGATTAAGAACACGCCGTCCCAGTGGTCCTTCTGGTCCTCGCAGTAAAAGCGCTGGAGATTGTCCGCCGCCTCGCTCTGCCACGGATCCTTCCCAAACCACAGGTGGTCCAGGCCGATATTGGCGATTGTGCGGTAGGCGTCACTGTAATACCAGTCGTGCCGCCATCCGAACCAGGTCTCGGTGCGCGGCGAGCCGTCATACTCTGCGTACTCCGCGCTGAGCCCGGTCTTGGGATGACATGCCTTGCGCAGGTAAGCGCGGCTCGCCTCTGCCGCCTTCCTCCAGAAATCCCGGTCCTCCTCGTTGGCCCAGAGCGCAAACAGCTCGTAAAAGTGCGGCAGATGGTAGGACGGATCGGAGAAATCAACGCCCGGCACAAATTTAATCAGGTAGTTCTCCGAATCCCACATTGGCTTGCCGGGATTTCCCGGCTCGCCCTTGTGCACACACTCATGGAGGATTGCCCTCGCCTCCTTGGAGTAGTTGAAGATCCCCTCGCCGTCGCCCCAGCGGTTCGACGCAAAGAACAGCGCCATCGCGAAGAACTCCTCGCCGTCCGGCGCAGGCCCCTCCGAGTTGCGTTTTCCGTCCAGACCGCAGGACCATGCGAAATAACCGCTGTTTCTCCCCTCGGACATCCACATGTAGGTCTTCGCCCACTTCCAGATCCGGTCAAATTCCTCCTTTTTGTCGAGCTGGACGCAGACCATCATCCCGTAGGACATGCCCTCCGTCCGGGCGTCATGGTTCCCGGTGTCCTCAAGGTAAGCCATATCCTCCCCGACCTCGTGGTAGAACCTCTCCTCCTCGCTCCCGTGGAAGATGGTCTGGAAGGCATCCTCCACCCGTTTCTTGATCTCTTCTTCGGAGTGCCCGCACTCTTTGAACACATTGCGGTACACTCCGCTCTCAAAAGCCCCTGCCATATCATACTCCTTTCGATTACGCGGGTCATCCGGTGCCGTTTATTTATATGCCTGCCATGTCTCAAACTTCATGCCGCCGCGGAACACAAAATAGATGTCCATCACTCCCTTTGCGCCTGTGACCGCTGTCTTGTAGGTCTCAGGAGTGCCGTCGGTCTTTGCAATGGCAATCGTTCCAAGCAGCTCCCCGTCCGGGCTTCCCGCGTGGATCTCTACGCTTGTTTCGCCGCTGATGCTCACAGTGACAGCGATCTCGGAAGCGCCGTCGCCAAAGTCTACGCCCTTGATGCCGGTCCAGTCTCCGTCCTCAATGCCCGCCACGATGGTGTCCCCCTCTCCGGCCACAACGACGCCGGCCTGAATGGCCATGGTCGCCGCGCGCACCGTATCATAGGGATTTAAATTGACAAGCTGTGCCGGACCTTCCTTGGAGGTCGGCTTTAAGGGCTGCGGATCGCCGTCCACCACCGTCACCT
>JAFLRQ010000055.1:0-1454 GCA_022511395.1 Agathobacter sp.
ACGCACAGCGCTCCAAACCCCACCTGATTGTTGGGATATTCGGTGTAGCCGGGGAGGGCTCTGGCGCCTTGCCGCAGGTATGCCTTCATCTTTTCCCCGTAGAGGAAGGGGTCATTGCCGTCTGTGATGCCCCACTGCATGAGAAGGGCGCAGCTGCCGGTGACAAAGGGGGTTGCCATGGAGGTGCCGCTGCGCGTCTCGTAGCCCCCTCCGGGCGCGCAGCTTGTGATGTCAACGCCCGGAGCCGCCAGATCCGGTTTCACCTGATTGGTATTCCAGGTGAAGCCGCGCCCGGAGAACGGCGCGAGAGTGTTGGAAAAGCTGTCGTAGGCGCCGACCGTGATCGCACCGGAGGCGGTGGAGGGAATCGTCAGGGTGATCTCCGGCGATGGAGTCAGAAACTGTGTGACCGACCCGCGGACGGCAAAGGTCGGCATCCACAGGTCATAGATCCCCTCGACAATGCGCTGGGCGGTCAGAAGAAATGTCCAGATTCCCGGTGCAATATATCCGGTTCCGCCGAGAAACTCAATATAGCACTCCTGATAGGGACTGTAGGGCGAGGGCTCGCCCAGATACATCAGAAGGTCGGTTCCGTCAGCCCGAAAACGCCAGCTTCCGGGGCGCTCCGGGACGGCAACCGTGCTCCCGGAGGGAGCAATCAGCGATAACTGCATTTTATCCCAGTAATTTTTCCAAAACTGAATACTCAGGGATTTCTCGTATTCCCCCACAGAAAATTCCATGCGCCGGGATTCATTGTTGCGGATTCGTCCGCCGGCGTGTCCGGCGCTGCTGCCCTCGTTGCCGCTTCCGACCACAATGCTCACCCGCCCGAGATTTGCGGCGGAGTCCAGATAGGTTTCGAGGAGCGAGGTGCCGCTGTGGCTGCCGTAGGTGTTGCCGAAGCTTAAGTTGACGGCGATGGGTCTGGCGGATTGCATGCTCTGCCGCACGCAGAAATCAATTGCCTGCATGAGCTGGGTTGTGCTGGGAAAACCGTTGGGGTCAGGGGAGCCAAGCTTGACGGCAATTATGGAGGACTCGTAGGCGACGCCGCGGTTGGCTCCGTCGGATGCCCGTCCGTTTCCGCATGCAATTCCGGCAACGTGCGTGCCGTGGCCGCTCAGATCGCGGCTGGGACACAGGCGCTCCCGCTCTGCGGGGGTCTGGGCGCGCAGAGCGCGGTTGATCTGTTCCTCCGAAAAGAGCGTGCCAAGCGCGTAACCCTGCGGAGGCGCAAATTCCCTTGCCGGATCGGGCGCAATTGTCTGATCCCAGAGAGCCAGAATGCGGGTGCTGCCGTCCGGATTGCGAAAATCGGGGTGCGCAAAGTCAATGCCGGAGTCAATGACCGCAACAATTGTGCCTCTTCCGGTGAGATTTAAGGCGCCCGGAACGCCCGGCTGTCCGCTCTGCAGAGGTGTGATGCAGGAGGCGCGCTTTCCGGCAAG
>JAFLRQ010000055.1:1554-5764 GCA_022511395.1 Agathobacter sp.
CTCATAGCCGCGCGCAGCAGGGGTTCCAGTTTCTGGTTGGCAGTTTGCGGATTTTCGGGATTATCCATGATTTGGCCTTTCAATCACCGCTTTCCTAATATGTATGTAGTTTCCTGTTTTTTCATGAAAACAAGTATAGCTTTTTTAACAATTTTTTTGTACAATAGCAGTAGCTAATGACAACGCAGGAAGGAGATCTGCCATGTATGCTGATGAAAATGTGATAAAGATGAAACATGCGGTGCTGTACGAGGTCGCAAAGCTTGCTTTTGAGGGAGAGCTGGATGCCAAGAGGGATCAGATTGCATTCCACCTGATTCCGGGACCGACGCCGCAGTTTAGATGCTGTATTTATAAAGAGAGGGAGATTATCCGACAGCGCGTGCGGCTGGCGGAGGGCAAGGCTCCGGGACCGGAGGATGACGGAAATGTGATCCAGGTCATCAGCTCCGCCTGTGAGGACTGCCCGATCTCCAGCTATACCGTGACGGAGAACTGCCAGAACTGTATCGGCAAGGCCTGTATCAATGCCTGCAAGTTCGGTGCAATTGAGGCGGGGCGTCACCGCTCCCACATTGATCCGCAGAAGTGCAAGGAATGCGGGCGCTGTGCGGAGGCATGTCTGTACAATGCAATCGCCCACCTGAAGCGGCCCTGCAAATATGCCTGCCCGGTGGATGCGATTACATACAATGAGTACGGGATCTCCGTGATCGACGATTCCAAATGTATCCGCTGCGGCAAGTGCATCCACAGCTGTCCCTTCGGCGCCATCGGCTCCAAGACCCATATTGTGGATGTCATCAACGCGCTGAAGTCTGACAAAAAGGTCTATGCGATGGCGGCTCCCGCCACCGAGGGCCAGTTTGGTCCGAATATCACCATGAGGAGCTGGAAAAAGGCGATGCAGGAGGTCGGCTTCAACGGCTTTATCGAGGTGGGACTGGGCGGAGATATGACGGCGGCGTCCGAGGCGGCGGAGTGGGCAGAGGCCTACAAGGCGGGGGAGAAGAAGGTGACAAGCTGCTGTCCCGGTTTTGTCAACATGGTGCGCAGGCACTTTCCGGAGCTTGCGGACAGGATTTCCACGACCGTGTCCCCGATGTGCGCCGTGTCCCGCCTGATCAAGTCTCAGGAGCCGGATGCCGTCACTGTATTTATCGGACCCTGCGTGGCGAAGAAGTCTGAGGTGGTGGACCAGAGGATCGAGGGCAATGCCGACTATGTGCTGACCTATTCCGAGATCCGTGCGATTATGCGGGCCAAGGGTGTGGATCTTGCAGCGCACAGCACCTCCTATCAGGAGGCCTCTGTCTATGGAAAGCGTTTCGGAAACTCCGGCGGCGTGACAGAGGCTGTGCTGCAGAGCCTGCAGGAAATGAACAAGGATATTGACATAAAGGTGTGCAAAGCGGACGGTGCGGCGGCGTGCAAGAAATTTTTGATGCTGATGAAGGCCGGGAAGCTGCCGGAGGATTTCATTGAAGGTATGGCGTGCGAGGGCGGCTGTGTCGGAGGACCGAGCTCCTACAACGACCGGAATTCCACGAAACGCTTCCGCGACGAGCTGCTGGAGAAGGCGGATCACCGGGGCATTCTGGAGAATCTGGAGAGCTACCACATGGCGTTTTCCATGCACCGCGAGCCGCAGACACAGTTTCCCGAAGAGGAAAACGATATCTGACATGGGTGCTTGATTGAGGAGGAGAGAAAATTGTACAGGAAAAGGTTTATGAAAATGCAATGGATGAAGGGACTGGCGCTGGGCGTTCTGGCAGCGCTTCTGATTTCCACGGCGGGGTGTGGGACTCCCTCGGGAGACAAGGACACAGAGACTGTCGGGGAAAATGTTTCACAGGGACAGACGGATGACAAGAGCCCGGAGAGCCAACAGCCGGAATCTCAGACGCCGGAGAGCCAGAAACCGGAAACTCAGATGCCGGAGAGCCAGACACCGGAATCTCAGACACCGGAGAGCCAGATGCCGGACTCTGAGGAGACACAGCAGGAGACAAATCCTTCGGGCGGCGGCTCTGCAGAAAACAGTGAGGGAAATAAGGAGGGATGGACCATGCAGGACTGTGAGATTGAAATTTTGTGCCCGGCGGAATATACAAAGAGAAACGCCGATGTCAAGTACAACAATGTGATTAAGACAACCTATTATTCTACGACCTGTGAGAAGAACCGGCCGGTGAATATTGTACTGCCGGCGGGATATTCCGAGGACAAAAAGTATCCGGTGCTGTATGTGCTGCACGGCATTTTCGGCTCCCAGAACGACATGAACAACAACAGCATTACCATCCAGAATATGATGACCAAGGGTCTTGCAAAGGATATGATTGTGGTCTATCCCTATATGTATGCCAGCAAGACAAAGGATGCATGTACTGCCATCGACAAGGAAAACGTGGAGGCTTACGACAATTTTGTCAATGACCTGGTGACGGATCTGATGCCATTCATCAAGGAGAACTACTCCATCGCAGAGGGCAGGGAGAACACTGCCATTGCGGGATTTTCCATGGGAGGCAGAGAGTCGCTGGCGATCGGACTGCAGAGGCCGGATCTGTTTGGATATGTAGGCGCCATTGCGCCGGCACCCGGACTGGTGCCGGGCAGGGACTGGGCCATGCAGCACGAGGGTCAGTTTGCCGAGGATGAGCTGGTGTTTAACAACGACAAACCGATCCTTCTGATGATCTGCTGCGGCGACAAGGACGGCACGGTGGGGCAGTTCCCCAAGAGCTACCACAATATTTTTGAGAGAAATAAAGTGGAGCATGTGTGGTGGGAAATCCCCGGCTCCGACCATGGCGACCCGGCAATCAGCAGCGGGATTTATAATTTCTGCAAATACATTTTTTAGTTTCCTTTGCTGCTTAAGGGATTGCTCCGTTTCTCAAAAAACTGGTTATTGTCGCAGCGGGCTTTGCAGTTTTGGTTGTAAAGGCTCTTTTGCCGGACTTCTTCCATATGTGTATCGTCCGTCTCGTCAACCACCATTTTGGGAAACGGATCGGCGTCGGTTCCCTTGAGCAGTGCTTTTTTGTCTTCCATTGTGACCTCCTTATTTGCGTTTACTGACATTATTCCCATTGACTCGCCGGATCATGCACATGAGCCGAAGGGAAAAAGTGATATGGACAAATTGAGGAACATGTGGGATAATAAATGCGTTGATTCCATATATTTTGAGAATCAGTTATACAGTATGGAGATCAAAGATGAGGAAAAAAATATTAATTGTTGACGATGAGGAAGTAAACCGCGAGCTTCTGAGGCCGGTTTTCGAGAATGAATACGAGATCCTGATGGCGGAGAACGGCAGGGAGGCCATCCGTTATGCCAACCAGTATCGGGATGATCTCGCGGCGATTCTGCTGGATCTGGTGATGCCGGTGGTGGACGGGTATCAGGTGCTTCAGGTGCTGCATGCCGAGCAGACCGTGGAGAAGATTCCCGTGATCCTGATTACGATGAACAAGGATCAGGAGACGGCGCTTCAGTGCTATTCCTTAGGTGTGACCGATATCTTTAACAAGCCGTTTGTGATACCGATTGTGCGTCAGCGGGTGTTGAATGCCATTGAGATGTATCAGAGCAGGGAACGCCTGCAGGAGCTTTTGGATCGGTCGAATCAGAAATTGACAGAGCGGGAGCACCAGCTTGAGAGCTTTTACAACAATCTGATGGAGGCGGTCAGCGACATCGTGGAGTTTAGGGATGTGGAGAGCGGAACGCATATCAAGCGGGTGAAGGGGCTGACGCAGATCATGGCGGAGTCCTATATGCAGCTCTACCCGGAGGAGGGATTTACAAAGGAGCAGATGAAGACCGTTGTGGAAGCCTCCGCTCTGCACGATATCGGCAAGATTGCAATTCCGGACCAAATTCTGCTCAAGCCGGGACGGCTGACCGACGAGGAGCGGGAGATTATGCAGGCTCACACCACGAAGGGCTGTGACATCCTCTCAAAGCTTGAGAATGTTCAGGATATGGAGCACTATAAGGTTGCCTATGAGATTGCGCGCTATCATCATGAGCGCTATGACGGCAGAGGCTATCCGGACGGGCTTGTGGGGGATGCAATTCCGCTTTCCGCCCAGCTGGTGTCGGTGGTGGACGTGTACGACGCGCTGGTCTGCAAGCGCGTATACAAGAAGGCGTTTGAAAAGGATGAGGCCTACCGCATGATCATGAACGG
>JAFLRQ010000055.1:5864-13245 GCA_022511395.1 Agathobacter sp.
GCGTTTGCCTCGGCGCACACCATGAAGGGAGTGGTTGCAAATCTCTCCCTGACTGCGGTTGAGAAAAGTATTTCTCCGGTGGTGGAGGCTCTCCGCGCAGGCAATCTGCCGGACGACGCAGATTACCAGAAGCTGAAGGAGCTGTATGAGAAAACGATGGAAGTGATTCTGGAAATCCAAAAAGCGGATGTGCAGCTTTTTGCCTAGAGGGATGTGAGTTAAGATGGAATTATGGGATGTTTATGACAGGGACAAAAAACGCACCGGAAGGACCATGGAGCGCAATCACTATGATCTCGAGCCGGATGAGTACCACCTGACGGTGCTCGGCGTGATTGTCCGGCCTGACGGACGTTTTCTCATCACGAAGCGCGTAAAGACCAAGCGGTGGGCGCCGGGCTGGTGGGAGGTACCGGGAGGCGGCGTTTTGGCGGGCGAGGAGTCCGAGGACGCCGTGCGTCGGGAGATTCTCGAGGAGACCGGGCTGGACGTGGCCGGAGCGGCTGGCGGCTACCAGTTCTCCTATCACCGGGAAAATCCGGCAGAGCGGGATAATTACTTTGTGGACATCTACCGGTATGAGATGGATGTGGAGGAGTCGGACGTCAGACTTCAGGAGGCGGAGTCGGAAGGTTTTTGCTTTGCCTCGCGGGCGGAGATCGAAGCGCTTGCCGGGCAGGGGGGTTTCCTGCACTATGACAGCATTCGTCGGGTGTTTGAACTGTAAACAGGCTGACGAAAAAGAAAGAAAAGAAAAAAGGCGGAAACTTCTCGTTTGGAGAAATTTCCGCTTTTTTGAGTTCCTGTATTCAATATCCAGACTATTACTTCACAACAACAACATTGACTGCCTGCGGCCCTTTTGCGCCGTCGGTAATCTCAAATTCTACGGCTGCGCCCTCCTCGAGAGACTTAAAGCCTTCCATGTTGAGTCCTGAGTAATGTACAAACACATCATGTCCGTCTTCTGCGGTGATGAATCCATACCCTTTCTGATTGTTGAACCACTTTACTGTGCCCTTGTCCATCAAAAGTACCTCCAAATAAATTGTTTAGTCGAGCAACTACGCATAGAATACCATAAGGTTTCAAAAAAGTAAATATGAAAAAAATATAAAAATACAAAAAAACCCTTTTAAAATTCGGACATATGCCACTATGTATCGGATTGTGATTGTCAATATGGCGGGAGTGTCCACGATGTACGCAAATGACGGGGGAATCATTCTGGCGGTATAGGCGGGAGGCACTTGCATCTGTCTCAAGATCGAAGTACAATACGGAGAGAGCGTAAGGAAGCGTTCTCTCTGTTTGTTTTATGTGCAGGGGCGCAAAGTTCTTTTTATTTATAGAGGGGATCGGACATGGAATACGGTTATCAGGAGGTGCTGGACAAGATAGAAAACGCGCGCCGTTTCGGCAGGCTGCCGGGAGTTGAGGTGACGGCGCGCATTCTTGAGGCGCTGGGAGAACCCCAGATCGGACTGCCTTTTTTGCATGTGGCAGGTACCAACGGGAAGGGCTCTGTATGTGCCTTTTTGTCGTCGATTTTGGAGGAGACGGGGCTTAAAGTGGGGAGGTTCACATCGCCGCATCTGGTGGACTTTAGGGAGCGGATTACGGTGAGCGGGCAGATGATCGGCAGGGAGGATGTGGCTAGGCTGGGCAGTCTTCTTCTGTCTATGAATTTGGATGTTGAGCCCACCATGTTTGACTACTGCCTGGCGATGGCTGTGCTGTATTTTAAGGAGCAAGGCTGCGAGATTGCCGTGATTGAGACCGGGATTGGCGGGCGGCTGGACTCCACAAACGCGCTGGGAAAGCCCGAGGCTGCCGTGATCACCCGGATCGGTTACGACCACATGGCGGTGCTGGGGAATTCCCTTGCGGACATTGCGCGGGAGAAAGCGGGCATCTTAAAGGACGGAGTCCCGGCGGTGTTCGCGCCGCAGGAGGAGAGCGTGCGAAGCGTGCTCTGTTCTTTCGCTGAGCATGCGCACATTGTGACGGAGGAGGAAATTCGGGCGGCAAAGGAATGCCGGCCTTTGCTTCCCGGCGTGCACCAGTGGGAAAATGCGGCAGTTGCCATGGCGGCGGTCCGCGCGCTGCGCGCCCAGTGCAGCCAAACGCAGGGGGAGACTGCGGTGTGCAGATGTCTGCTGGGGCTGTCGGATGCGGAATTTCAGGAAAAAACCGTGCGGGGAATTCAAAAAACCGTGTGGCCGGGGCGCATGGAAATTCTTTCAGGACAGCCGTTTCTGCTTGCGGACGGCGCGCACAACGGAAACGGAGTCCTGGCGCTGAAAAACAGTCTGGAGTACCTCTATCCGGGGGAGAAATTCCACTTTGTCATGGCGGTTATGGCGGATAAGGATTATGAGAACATGGTAGAGCTGCTCCTGCCGCTGGCGGAGGATTTTTGGACTGTGACGCCGGAGAGCAGCCGTGCGCTGCAGGGGGAGGCGCTGGCAGAGTACATAAAAAGCCGGGGAATCCCTGCAGGGACCTTGTCCAATGTGCGGGAGGTTTTTGAAAACCTTGCAGAGAGCGGGAGAACGGTTGCCTTCGGCTCGCTCTATTTTATCGGCGAACTCATAGCAATTGCACAGGCAGAAAATTTTCATTGAATTGTAGACAAATCGGAAAATTTGTACTAGAATATCTTCAAAATACAGGCACAGTCTTTTCATAATGAAGATGGCAGCGTGTTACAGATCGGAGGAGATTGAAATGGAAAAGAAAAATCTGGACTGGGCCAACCTCGGTTTTGGATATATGATAGCGGATTACCGCTATGTCTCCAACTACAGGGATGGCAGATGGGATGACGGCGAGATCATCACGGAGTCCAACATTACACTGAATGAGTGCGCCGGGGTATTCCAGTATTCACAGTCCTGCTTTGAGGGCTTGAAGGCATACACCACAGAGGATGGACATATTGTGTGTTTCCGCCCGGATTTAAATGCCACCCGCATGAAGGATTCCTGCGAGCGCTTGGAGATGCCGGTGTTCCCGGAGGAGCGTTTTGTGAAGGCGGTGGAGGAGGTTGTAAAGGCCAATGCGGCGTGGGTTCCGCCCTTTGGTTCGGGAGCAACGCTTTACATCCGCCCGTATATGATAGCGACAAATGCGGTGATCGGTGTGAAACCGGCCGATGAGTATCAGTTCCGCATTTTTGTGACGCCGGTTGGACCGTATTTCAAGGGCGGCGCAAAGCCTCTCACAATCCGTGTGTCGGATTTCGACCGCGCGGCACCGCATGGGACAGGCCATATCAAGGCGGGTCTGAATTATGCCATGAGCCTGCATCCGATCGTGGATGCGCATAAGAACGGCTTTGATGAAAATATGTATTTGGACCCTGCCACCAGAACCAAGGTGGAGGAGACCGGGGGCGCCAACTTTATCTTTATTACAAAGGACGGCAAATTTGTCACTCCGAAGTCGGACAGCATTTTGCCCTCCATCACCAGAAGATCGCTGATGGTGGTTGCAGAGAAGTATCTGGGCATGACCGTAGAGAACAGAGAAGTACTCTTCTCCGAGGTGGAAGGCTTTGCGGAGTGCGGTCTCTGCGGCACGGCGGCGGTCATCTCCCCGGTGGGCAAGATCTATGACCACGGCAGGGAAATCTGTTTCCCCAGCGGCATGGAGGAGATGGGGCCGGTAACGAAGAAGCTCTACGACAAACTGACCGGGATCCAAATGGGAGAGATTGAGGGTCCTGACGGCTGGGTACACACGATTTTGTAGGATATGGTGGATGACAGAAGAAGAATTAAGAGCAAGGGAACGAATTGAGAGAAGCAAAGCGAGGCGCCAGAAGCAGCTTCGGATGAATATACTGATGTGCGCGGGGCTGGCGGTTCTGACAATTATTGTGATTGTCATGCTGACGGCTATGATGCGCCGCGACAAGAAACCGGCGGCCAATTTCGGGGATGTGCAGACGCAGAAATCCGATGTCTCCGTGCCGATGCCTGTGGTGAAACAGGACTTGCTTCCCCTGAATCCATATTCCCGGCCGGGTACGGCGCTTACGGAGGTAAACGGAGTTGTGATCCACTACACGGCGAATCCCGGAACCACCGCCAAGCAGAACCGGAATTATTTTGCCGGACTCGCCGAGTCGCACACGACCTCTGCGAGCAGCCACTATGTGATCGGGCTGGAGGGGGAGATCCTCCAGTGCATCCCCTGCGAGGAGATTGCTTATGCCTCGAAGGAGCGCAACGTGGACACCATCGCCATCGAGTGTTGTATTGAGAATGATTCAGGGAGGTTTAACAGTCAGACATACGACGCGCTGGTGCAGTTGACCGCGTGGCTGGTATGCCGTTATGGCCTCGACTCGGAGGACGTGCTCCGCCACTATGATGTGACCGGGAAGAACTGCCCGAAATACTATGTGGAGAACGAGAGCTCGTGGCGGCTCTTCAAGTCGGATGTCTGGGAATATATCAAAAAAGAAGGCCGTTCGCTGTAAATGCGGACGGCTTTTCTAAATAGGAAATTTATGAAATTTCCTATTTAGAAAATTACGTCGGTTACGGTTGGATTGCGTCATTGATATAGCGGACCAGTGCGCGGCTCTTGATGTAATAGTCCGGCAGCCTCATGTCGGTGCCGTCTTTGAGATGCGCGCGGGCGTAGACCGTGGTGGTGTAGTTTTTTTCGTCATATTCTTCGACAATTTCGGCCTGTTCCACCCGGTTGAAGTCGATGTAGCACAGCTTATATAACAGATCCTTGATCACAATGCCGGAGGTAGTGAACAGGTAGCCCTCCTTGGCAGTGTGAAACAAGGTAGTATCCATGAGCGCAATGACATTCTCCTGATCGATGGGGATGGAGAAATATTCGAGAAACTTGCGGATCCTGTTGTCGGCCCATCGGCTGTTTCCATTGAAGAACCAGTGCTGGCTTTTGGCTCTCATCAATTCCAAGTGCTCGCCGAATGCCTTTCTTACTTTTTCTGCGTCAACTGCCATGAGCGTTCCTCCTGATTTTATGACTGATACCTACGGATTGCTTCGTTGCTTCGCAACTCCCTAGTAATATAAATGTATTATATTACATATTCCAAATTTTATCAACTGCCGCTAAATTTTCAGAGGCTGCTTTCCGATATAACAGATAAAGGTATAGTCTGCACATAATGGAAGATGGTTCACACGGAGGTGACGATATGCAGGTACAGGGATGTTGTGCCGACCGGGGGCAAAGGGATTTTGTACCGGAGGCAGCTGCGGGGACGGAACACGGCGCGCAGGCCACGTTGTGCGGCGCGGCGAATGCGTCAAGAAAGAAAAAGGAACAGGAAAACTATGAGCCCACAGAGGAGGGGCTGCTTCTTTACATGGAGATGGTAAAGAGCGAAATGAGAGATGTGGACGCGCAGCGCGAGGCGATGAACGAGGAGTTAAAGGTCTTGAAGATTGCGCATAACATCATGCGCGGCATGACGGTTCCCGCCAAGGATGAGAGCTTCCTTATGTCGAAGAATTACAAGCTTTATATGGCGGCAAAAAATGTTGGCCTCATGCGGCAGACCGGGGAGCGCGCCAAAAGCGTTCTCAGCGAAGAGGAGGCTCGCGCAGGGAGTGCGTCCTCCGAGACAGGCGGACAGGGCGGCAGCATTGCGGCGGCTGATTTTCTTCCGGGTGCGGGAGATTCTGCAGCAGGGACAGTGTCGGCGGGGACAGAGGCGAAGAATTTCTTTTCTGAGATGGGAAATGGTTCGCAGAATTCATCTATGTATGGCGTGAATTCCATGAGCCGCTGGAACACTTCCGTCAGTAAAGCGCGCAAACAAAAAAAGAAAAAGAGATTTTTCTATAATTTTAAGGATGTGTCGGGAAAAATATTGAGCGCGAGGACATCCGGCGGTGCCAGACGGGTGCTGGCCACCGCGCGGCAGAAAACGGCGCTGCTGCGCAGAAAGATGAAATCCGGTGAGTATGACGAGAAGGCGGTTCAGCTCGCCCTGATCCATGCGGAGGCGATGGAGCGCGTGGCAAAGAAAAAGATGAAGCATCTGCAGGAGGAGGAAGCGGCCAAGCGGGGCGGCATCTGTGCCGGGGACAATGACCGTGAGCAGATCGAGGAGCAGATGAGGCAGGATGAGCAGATGATGATGGAGAAGCAGGCGCAGGATCCGTCTTACGCCGCGGGATCACAGCAGCCCATGGAAGGGACGCCCATCGAGGATGTGAGCATGGAAGAGCTGATGGCGGATGCGCTGCAGGCGCAGATGCTGGATCTGACGGATGTGATGGACGAGTTTGTGGAGGAATTCTCTGAGCTGATGACGGATTCCATGGAGGAAATCAACAGTCTGGACGAACTGGCGGATGAACTGATGGGAGCAAACGCTGAACCGGATATGGATCCGGAGGACCTCAAAGACTTGAAATTAAAGCACCGTGCTAAGGAGCAGAAGGAGATTGCAGAGGCGGATTCGAAGTATTTAAGGGCATTTTTCCAGAAGCTTCAGAGGGAGCAGCAGGCAGTGTCCTCCAACGCCGCGAAGGCAGTGGCGGCGATGGCGAGCGACTCCAAAGGAGGAATGGTCTCTCTGACGGGCACATCCGCCGCGGGGCGAAGCGCATCCGGTTCGTCGACGGCTTCCTCAGCGTCGGCATCCACGGGACAAAGTGCGGCCATGGAGACTGCAATTGCGGCGGATACGGTGAAGGCGTCGGCATCGACCACCGATATGGGTGTCAGTACTGGCGAGGCGGTGGCAGCAGTGACAGCGATGCCAACAGTGGCGCCGGGAGCCTGCATTGATGTGTCGATTTGAAATGATTGTGCGGGGAATACAGCGGATGTGTGCGGTAAAACGATGCGGCTGGGTGAACGTGAAAAACCCCTGCTATGTCCATTATCACGATGAGGAGTGGGGAAAGCCCCATTATGACGACCGGTATTTTTTTGAGATGCTGGTTCTGGAATCTTTTCAGGCGGGGCTGTCCTGGGAGTGCGTGTTAAACAAGCGGGAGGCTTTTCGCAGGGCCTTTGACGGCTTTGACTGCAGGAAGGTTGCGCAGTACACGGAGGAGAAGATTGGGCAGCTGGCGGAGGATGCGGGGATTATCCGCAATCGGCTGAAAATCCGCGCGGCAGTCACCAACGCCGCCGTCTTTCTGGACATTCAGAGGGAATGCGGCTCCTTTTCCGACTATATCTGGCAGTACACAGGCGGGAAACAGATTGTGAACCGGGATGGCGTTGCCCGCACCACGTCGGAGCTTTCCGATGCCATATCCCGGGATCTAAAAAAGCGTGGGATGAAATTTGTGGGATCCACGATTATCTATTCTTATCTACAGGCGGTCGGAGTGATTGATGATCACGAGACGGGCTGCGATTTCGC
>JAFLRQ010000056.1 GCA_022511395.1 Agathobacter sp.
CGATCTTGTGGCAGAACTCTACGGAAGACGGATCTCCGCCGTGCTCGCCGCAGATTCCGATGTGAAGCTTCGGATTCACCGGCTTGCCGAGCTTGATTGCCATTTCCATCAGCTTGCCGACACCGGTCTGATCAAGCTTTGCAAACGGATCATTCTCGAAGATCTTGGTGTCATAGTAAGCATTCAGGAACTTGCCTGCATCGTCGCGGGAGAAACCGAAGGTCATCTGCGTCAGGTCGTTGGTACCGAAGCAGAAGAAGTCAGCTTCTTTTGCGATATCATCGGCAGTGAGTGCCGCACGCGGAATCTCGATCATCGTTCCCACCTCGTACTCAAGCTTCACGCCTGCTGCCGCGATCTCAGCATCCGCAGTCTCTACAACCACATTCTTGACAAACTTCAGCTCTTTGACTTCGCCAACCAGCGGAATCATGATCTCCGGCTTAACATTCCAGTCGGAATGTGCCTTCTGTACCTCGATAGCCGCACGGATCACAGCCTTGGTCTGCATCTTGGCGATCTCCGGATAGGTGACAGCCAGACGGCAGCCTCTGTGGCCCATCATCGGGTTAAACTCGTGCAGTCCTGCAATGATGTTCTTGATTGTCTCAACGGACTTTCCCTGAGCCTTTGCAAGCTTCTCAATGTCGGCTTCCTCGGTCGGAACGAACTCATGGAGAGGCGGATCCAGGAAACGGATGGTAACCGGGCATCCCTCCAGAGCCTCGTACAGTGCCTTGAAGTCTCCCTGCTGATAGGGAAGGATCTTCTCAAGGGCTGCTTCTCTCTCCTCTACGGTATCGGAGCAGATCATCTCGCGGAATGCCGCAATTCTGCTCTCCTCAAAGAACATGTGCTCGGTACGGCAGAGACCGATACCCTCTGCGCCAAGCTCGCGCGCTTTCTTTGCGTCCGCCGGGGTATCCGCATTGGTGCGGACCTTCAGCTTGCGGTACTTGTCCGCCCAAGCCATTACGCGGCCGAACTCGCCGGCGATCTTAGCGTCAACCGTAGCAATCTGTCCGTCATAAATATTTCCGGTAGTTCCGTCGATGGAGATGTAGTCTCCCTCGTGGAATTCCTTTCCGGCAAGTGTGAATTTCTTGTTCTCCTCATCCATTGCGATGTCGCCGCATCCGGATACACAGCAGGTTCCCATACCGCGGGCAACCACGGCTGCGTGGCTGGTCATACCGCCGCGGACAGTCAGGATACCCTGAGCCACCTTCATGCCGGTGATGTCCTCCGGAGAGGTCTCAAGACGAACCAGTACAACCTTCTCGCCTCTTGCAGCCCACTCCTCAGCATCCTCTGCGGTGAATACGATCTTACCGCAGGCAGCTCCCGGTGAAGCGCCAAGACCCTTACCCATTGGGGTTGCAGCCTTGATGGCAGCAGCGTCAAACTGCGGGTGAAGCAGCGTGTCAAGGTTGCGCGGATCGATCATGGCAACCGCCTCAGCCTCTGTCTTGTGTCCCTCATCTACCAGGTCGCATGCAATCTTGAGCGCCGCCTGAGCGGTTCTCTTGCCGTTGCGGCACTGCAACATGTAAAGCTTCTTGTTCTCTACGGTGAACTCCATATCCTGCATGTCATGATAGTGGTTCTCTAAGATTTCACATACCTTGACAAACTCTGCATATGCCTCCGGGAACTCCTGCTCCATCTGCGCGATGGGCATCGGAGTGCGAACGCCGGCCACAACGTCCTCGCCCTGAGCGTTCTTTAAGAACTCTCCCATGAGCTTCTTCTCGCCGGTTGCCGGATCACGGGTAAAGGCAACACCGGTGCCGGACTCCTCATTCAGGTTACCGAATACCATGGGCATTACGTTGACAGCGGTACCCCAGGAGTACGGGATATCATTGTCACGGCGATACACGTTCGCGCGGGGATTATCCCAGGAACGGAACACCGCTTCGATGGCGAGCTTCAACTGCTCTACCGGATCGGACGGGAAGTCGCTGCCGAGCTGCTTCTTGTACTCTGCCTTGAACTGCTCTGCCAGCTCCTTCAGATCGGCTGCAGTCAGGTCTATATCGAACTCGACACCCTTCTTTTCCTTCATCTGGTCAATGAGCTGCTCAAAGTACTTCTTGCCAACCTCCATAACTACATCCGAGAACATCTGGATGAATCTGCGGTAAGAGTCGTACACGAATCTCTCAAACTTCGGATCGGAGTTGCCCGCGATCATTGCGGCAACCACCTCGTCATTCAGACCGAGGTTTAAGATGGTGTCCATCATACCCGGCATGGAAGCTCTCGCGCCGGAGCGAACGGAAACCAGAAGCGGATTCTTGAGATCGCCAAACTTCTTGCCGTTGATCTCCTCCATCTTCTTCACGCCGTCCATAGCCTGAGCCATGATCTCATCATTGATCTTGCGGCCGTCCTCATAATACTGAGTACATGCCTCTGTCGTGATGGTAAAGCCCTGCGGCACCGGAAGACCGATACTGGACATCTCCGCAAGGTTGGCGCCCTTGCCTCCGAGAAGGTTGCGCATTGACATGTCACCTTCGCTGAACATATAGACCCACTTGTTCGCCATTTTTTCAATTCCTCCTATTTTTTATTAGTTTTGAACGAAAAATCATAGATTCTCCGCACTGTACCCAACCGGTGCGGACAAGCCGCACACTATTCATTTTATCATAAAATCTGTAAATATCAACCAATTTTTAAAACGCGAATTTTTCCGCAAAGTACGCATCCAGCTCGTCAATCTTCACGCGCTCCTGCTCCATGGTATCCCTGTCGCGGACGGTGACCGCGTGATCCTCCTCGGAGTCAAAGTCGTAGGTTACGCAGAACGGCGTGCCGATCTCGTCCAGGCGGCGGTAGCGCTTGCCGATGGTTCCCCTGTCGTCGAATTCGCAGTTGTAGCTCTTTGACAGGTGGGCAAATATCTTCTCCGCGCCCTCGTTCAGCTTCTTGGACAGCGGCAGAACCCCGATTTTCACCGGTGCGATGGCCGGATGAAAATGGAACACTGTCCGCACGTCCGGCTTCTCCGGCGTGCCGATCTCCTCCTCGTCGTAGGCAGAGCACAAAAGTGCGAGCAGCATACGCTCCACTCCCAGCGACGGCTCAATGACATACGGAATGTACTTCTCGTTTTTGGTGTCGTCAAAATAGCTCAGATCCTCGCCGGAGGTATTCTGGTGCTGGGTCAGGTCGTAATCGGTACGGTCCGCCACGCCCCAGAGCTCACCCCAGCCGAAGGGGAACAGAAACTCAAAATCCGTGGTTGCCTTGGAATAGAAGCACAGCTCCTCCGGCGAATGGTCGCGCAGGCGGATCTCCTCCTCCTTGATGCCCAAAGACAGCAGCCAGTCACGGCAGAAGCCTCTCCAGTACTGGAA
Organism: Agathobacter sp.; assembly: GCA_022511395.1. Classification (GTDB taxonomy): domain Bacteria; phylum Bacillota; class Clostridia; order Lachnospirales; family Lachnospiraceae; genus Roseburia. Next base: position 3,369 of record JAFLRQ010000056.1, read on the forward strand.
CCACTCCAGATCCGTCCCCGGCTCACAGAAAAACTCCATCTCCATCTGTTCAAATTCCCGCACACGGAAGATAAAATTTCCGGGTGTGATCTCATTTCGGAAGGATTTTCCGATCTGGCAGATGCCAAAGGGCAGCTTCTTTCTTGAGGTTCTCTGAACATTTTTGAAATTGACAAAAATACCCTGTGCCGTCTCCGGCCTCAGATAAACGGTACTCTTTGCATCCTCCGTGACACCCTGAAAGGTCTTGAACATCAGGTTGAACTGGCGTATATCCGTAAAATTGTGCTTGCCGCAGGTCGGACAGCAGATATTATGCTGATTGATATAGTCCACCATCTCCTCGTTCGTCCATCCATCGACGGAGCCTCCAAGGTCAATGTGATTCTCCTCCGCATAATCCTCGATCAGTTTGTCCGCGCGGAAACGCTCATGGCACTCCCTGCAATCCATCAGCGGATCGGAAAACCCGCCCAGATGGCCGCTCGCCACCCAGGTCTGCGGATTCATCAGGATTGCGCAGTCCACACCCACATTGTAGGGATTTTCCTGCACAAATTTCTGCCACCAGGCCTTTTTGATATTGTTTTTGAGCTCCACACCCAGATTGCCGTAGTCCCAGGTGTTCGCCAGACCGCCGTAGATTTCTGAGCCCGGATATACAAACCCCCGCGCCTTTGCCACCTGTACGATCTTGTCCATTGTCTTTTCCATATGTATCTCCTCTCGCTCAATGCTTTATGATGTCAAGGGATCACTTCGTCTTGTAAATAATGTAGGTGTATCCCGTATCCTCCGCCCCGCTGTGCGGATGCTTCTCTTGCTCCGGCTGCTGAGGTATGTCGCCTCCAAACTCGAAGAACACCTCGGTATCCTCCTCAACCGAGAGGATATCCTCGTCAATCTCCGGCATGTCCTCCTCATCCATCTGCGAGCCCTCGGTATCCTGAGGCTCAGTCGATTCCGTCTCCGGACTCGTGCCGTCCCCTGTCTTGCCCAAAAGGTGTGTTCCCTCCCGGATTGCGACTGTGCTCTTGCCCTCAAAGGCGGTATTCTGCGCCGACAGATACACAATTGTTCCCGGAACACTGACATTGATATTCGATCCCCGGATAATTGCAACCTGATAGTTGCTCCCGATGAAATCGCTGACACGGCACGCCACCGGGCTCCCGTTACTCACATCCGCAAATTCCGCGTCGAAAGAATAACCGTCCGAGAGAGCCTTCGACACCGGTCCGGTATAAAGCTCCACCCCGTTGAACGCTGCATAGTGCTCCGCGGAGGCATAGTTAAGCACAAGGGTAGCCTTCCCCTCTGCGACCGTAAGCTTCTCCATATGGACAAGTTCGTCTCCCGATTTGTTGTAGGCGGCAATTGCGTCCTCAATATAGCGTTTCAACCCGTTTTCATCATATGTATTTGCATCAAAATCCTCCACGTCCGTGGAGATGACCGTTCCATCCTTTTGTATGAACACCGTGCTGTGCTCTGTCTCGTATGTTGTCTGTTTGCACCCGGACAACAGACCTGCACACAAAAGCAGTGCGAGCGCTGTTTTTATCGCTTTTCGCATAGCGGATATCCCCTCCTCTCTATTTTGTCCAAGATATTATACACTGTCCGCATGTCAATTTCAACCATTTTTCCCGACATCCGTGAGGCAGACGGAAAGTGATTTAAACTCGTGGTGCAGATAACAGTTCATGTACTCCTTCACAAGCACGGTGAGTTCATGCAGCACCTGCTCTGTCAGGGAAAAGGTGTAGAGCCTCTCCACCGGCGTCGAAATGATAAACTGCATGGCATAGCGGGTGGAATCCAAAATTCTGCGCCCCGGCACATCCGCCTCGCAGCTGCTGCAGAATATTCCGCCCCTTCGCACCGAGAACAGGGTGAGATTCTCTTTTCCCGAACACTTCATGCAGGAAAAAACGTTCGGCCCCTCTCCGTTGATTGCCATAGCGCGCAGCTCGAATACGGCGCGCACCAGCGCTCTCTCAAACCGCGGACTTTCCAGCGCCCGCATAGACTGGTAGAGAAGCTTGAGCATCTCCCGCTCATCGCTGTTCTCCTGACACAGGTAATCCGCGAATTCCATGAAATAAAAGCCGAGGTTCATGGCCTCCAGATCCTCCACCAGCTCACGGAAATAGTTCTGAATGCTGGCCCGGGTTACATTGTAGGAGCTTCGTCCCTCAAACAGCTCAAATTCCCCGAAAGAAAAGGGATCGGTCGCCGCCATGAGCTGGCTGCCGGGCCTTCTGGCCCCGCGCGCAAAGGCGGTGATCTTCCCCCGTTCTCTCGTAAGTATCGTTATTCTCTTGTCATAATCACCGATAGCCATAGCCGAAAGTACTATGCCCATCACTTTCACTGGCTGTCCCATTGTCATCGTTTTCCCTGTTTGTTTCCTCCCGATCCGCCACTGCGTTTCGGTAGCGCAGATAATCCGTAACTTTTCCGGACGCCCAGAAATCGTCCCAGCTTTTCTCCATTGCATCTCCCCCTCACTGTCATCGGTCTGATGTTCCTCACAGTCATTAGAATCTGCAATGCTCCCCGGAACTATTCCCGAGAAAAAATGGAAAAGACAGCGCGTCACTCACGGTATCCGAAATTTTTGAGCATCAATTCGCTGTCCCGCCAGTCCTTTCTCACCTTCACCCAAAGCTTTAAATTCACCCGCGCCCCAAGGCTTTTTTCCATCTCACAGCGGGCGTTTGTACCAATTTTTTTGAGCATGCTGCCCTGCTTTCCGATGATGATTCCTTTGTGGGAATCCCGCTCACAGACAATGCTGGCATCAATGTCAAACATCCCGTCCTTACGCTCACTCATCCGCTCAATCATCACAGCAATGCCGTGCGGCACCTCGTCCGAGAGCGCGTGCAAAGCCTTCTCGCGCACAATTTCCGCGCAGATGGCGCGCTGGGGCTCATCCGTCACGGTATCCTCATCATAAAACTGAGGTCCGTACGGCAAATAGTTAAATATAGAATTAACAATTTCATCCATATTTTTCCCGCGCAGCGCCGAGGTCGGGATAATTTCCGCGAACTCATAGATTTTGCGGTAGGCGTCCATGCACTCCAGAGCCCTGTCCTTTGGCACCGTATCCATCTTGTTGATGATCAGGATCACCGGCGTTTTGACCTTTTTCAGCCGCTCAGCAATATGCTGCTCCCCTGCCCCGATGAACGTGTCCGGCTCCACCAGCCAGAGGATCAGATCCACCTCCCCCAGCGTGTGCTCCGCCACGTTCACCATATACTCGCCCAGCTTGTTTTTCGCCCTGTGGATGCCCGGCGTGTCTACAAATACAATCTGTCCCCTCCCCGGCTCCGTGTACACAGTCTGAATGCGTTTCCTGGTGGTCTGCGGCTTGTTGGAGGTAATCGCGATCTTCTGTCCGATCAGCCGGTTCATCAATGTGGATTTTCCGACATTCGGACGCCCGATAATTGTCACAAAGCCGGATTTCAATTGTTCTTCCATAAAAACTCCTCTGTCTGCTACAGTAATCCGCGGATCTCACCAAACATCGCGGACTCCGCCGTGATTGCATTCTCGTTGCCGATCACGCACAGGCATTTGTCCGAGAGAACGGAGGCAATCAGGTCCGCAAGGGCACGGATATCCTTCGGCTCTGCCGCAAGAATTTCCTCCCTCTCCTTCTGGATATCCTCATAGGTCAGCTCCTCCAAAAGCGCCGCCATAGAGCGCGCCCCCTTCGCCTCCGGATTCAGCGGAGTATCCAGCGCGCCGAAGGTTCCGATGATATATTTTGCCATGTCACGCTCATCTGCGTCAAAGGAGCGGATGTATTCCGGAAGGTTCTCATACACCTCGTTGGTCTTGGCGAGGTTCGGATCCCGGTATGAGGCAAAATAGCTCTCTCCCGTCCTTAAGAAGTTGCTCCCGCATCCGTATGCCCCTCCGACCACGCGAATGTTGGTCCACAGATAATCATAATTTAAAACTACCTTTAATATTTTCAGCATTCCCGTGTAGGAAAATCCGTGTTTTTTGTAATCGCCGGCGCGCGCAACGTACTGGATCTGCGAGGCGTCGGTAAAGCCCTCGTTTTTCCTGTTCAGTGCCAGCTCAGCCCGTCCGGACGCCGCCTCGCCCAGCGGCAGCCTGCCAAGGTATTCTCCCAGCATCGGCTCAATCTCCCGGTACGCCTGCTCACTCCCGGTGTAGCTCACGGTAAGCCTTGCGCGGACAAAAATTCGTCCGATCATTTCACTCAGCCTATGCTCCACACTCTCCGGGTCTGTCCGCATCTGTTCATCCAGCTTGCGGATCAGGCGGTAAAAGGCAATGCCCGATGTGGCGTCCTGATAAAAGGCATAGGCAGACTGGTAGGACAGCGCCCGCATCGCAGCGACGGAATTGCCGCTGCTGCTCAGATTCACCTGAAGCCTGGACTTCACCTGCGCAATAATCTCCCCGATGCGCTTGTGGTCTGTCAGTTTTGAAGTCCTAAGGATTTCGTCCGTCAGCTTGACGGCCTGCTCAATCTGGCTGTGCAGTACCTTCACCTTTACTTCAAAGCACACTGTCATCTGCCCCTCATGCTTCACGCTCGGATAGACATTGACGGCGCTGTTGATTCCGCCGGTATAGATGTTGACAGCGTTTGCCAGTCCCGTGTAATCATGCTCTGCGGTGTCCACATAGCCCAGAATGCTCCTGAACAGCCCCAGATACGGCACATCCTCCTGCGGGATATCCGCCACATCAAAGAGGAGTGTGATATAGTCGATGCCGCTCGTCTCGATCTCATGGCGCACCACCGCGATATCGCCGATGGTTTCTTCCATATTGGAAAACGGCATCGCCTCGCGCTTCATATCCTCGCGCTTTAACATAGGAATCTTCCGAAGATCCTCCTCCGAAGACGGCTCCTCCTGATACTCATGCAGATGCTTCGTCTCTTGGATGAGCGCCTGCTTTTCCTCCGTGCTCATACCCGCAAGCTGCTTTGCAAGACGCTCCTCCAGAGCTTTCTCATTCTTTTTGTTCAGTCCGCGCTCCGGGTAGACGGTCACTACCGCGCCGTGCGTGTTGTCAAGCAGATAGGTCTGCACCAGCTTCTCAAAATATCCGGTTCCAATCTGCTCCCGCAGAAATGCCAGTGTATCCAGACACTCCAGATGCAGAAACGGCTGCGTCTCATCAAAGACCCAGCTCTCCATGCACTGTAAGCCATAGAGAAGTCCCTTTGGGAAACGCCCGTAATCGGCCTCCCGGAACCGAAACTCCGTGCTGTTGATGGCGGCGAGGAGCGCGTCCTTGTCCAGCCCGTTCTTCACCAGAGCGCGCAATGTATCCTCAATGATGGATACAAACCTCGCCTCATCCTCCCGCTGCGCGTTTTTTGCGACAAAGGAGAAGATGGACTGGCGCATCCCGTCCATGTAAGAGCCGTAGACATCCTCACCGATACCCGCGTCAATCAACGCCTTTTTCACCGGAGATCCCGGCGCGCTCACCAGCACATAGTCCAGCACGTCAAACGCCAGATAGAGCTCGCGGTTCAAAACAGCTTCCACGACCTTGCTGTATGAGAGATAGGTACTGTTTTCCAGAGGCTCCTCGTCCGTAACCGGGTAGCTTTTTTCCCGATATACGACCTTCTCAAACGGTTTCTGCAGCAGAATCTCGGAGTTTACCTCCATGCGCTCATAATTGCTCAGATATTCCCGGTCCATCCATGCCAGCCGCTCCTCAATATCCATATCCCCGTACAGATAGATGTAGGAGTTCGACGGGTGGTAATATTTGTGATAAAAATCAAGATAGGCCTCATAGGTCAGCTCCGGAATGTGGTCCGGATTGCCGCCGGAGTCCTTACTGTAGGTATTGTCCGGAAACAGGGTCTGCTGGATGACGGTCGAGAGAACTTCATCCGGCGATGAATATGCCCCCTTCATCTCGTTGTAGACCACGCCGTTGATGGTCAGCGGACCCTCCTCGGATTCCAGCTCGTAATGCCAGCCCTCCTGCATAAAGATTTCGCGGTACTTTGTAATGTTCGGATGGAACACGGCATCCATATACACCGCCATCAGATTCCGGTAATCCTGGTCATTGTAGCTTGCCACAGGATAGAGCGTGCGCTCCGGGTAAGTCATTGCGTTCAAAAATGTGTTGAGTGATCCCTTTACCAGTTCAATAAAGGGGTCTTTCGCCGGATAGCGCTCGGATCCGCACAGCGTCGTGTGCTCAATGATATGCGGCACCCCGGTTTCGTCCTCCGGCGGCGTGCGAAAGCCGATGAAAAACACCTTGTTGTCATCCCCGTTAGAGACGATGCACACTCTCGCACCGCTCTTTTTATGACGCAGAATATATCCTGTGGAGGAGATATCCTGCAGGCTGCGCTCCTCAATTAATTCGTATCCCGGTATCTGTAATCTGCTCATATACTTCCTTTCTGCAATGCTGGTTTTATGTCATGGGGTTTTTACTGAAAAAGACTATCACCCATCAGTGATAGTCTTTCTGGTTTTATGGAATCTATACAATTCTATGCAAGGCGTGTGACTTCCGCGGCCTGCGGACCCTTCTCGCCGCTTGTGACTTCAAACTCCACCTTCTCGCCATCCTTCAATTCCTTGAACCCGTCCATCTTCAAAGCTGAAAAATGAACGAACACCTCGCTGCCGTCATCCGCTGTGATGAATCCGTAGCCCTTCTTTGCATTAAACCACTTTACTGTTCCCTGCATAACTAAATCTCCTCCGATTTCTCTAAAACTGTGGCACCTGTTAATGGCGCCGATAAATATATACTGATATTCGTCACAATACCACACCATTTCAAAATTGTCAATCACTTTTCACTTGATTTGTGGGAATAAGAGTGATATCGTGATGATACTAGGGGATTGCGTGAGCTGCTTGCAGCGGAGCAATCCGTAGGTATCATCCAAACAATCATAAGGAGAAACCCACCATGGATCAAAAAGCACTGCAATGCCACAGGGATTGGAACGGCAAACTGGAAACCGTCGCCAAGGCAAAAGTCAACTCGAGAGAGGATCTTGCAATCGCCTACACTCCGGGGGTCGCAGAGCCCTGCAAGGTCATCGCGGAGGATGCGTCCGCCGCATACACCTACACATGGAAAGCAAACACTGTCGCCGTGGTGTCGGACGGAAGCGCCGTCCTCGGTCTCGGCAACATCGGTCCCTACGCGGCCATGCCTGTCATGGAGGGAAAATGTGTGCTCTTCAAGGAATTCGGCAATGTGAACGCCGTCCCGATCTGCCTCGACACACAGGACACCGAGGAGATCATTCAGGCAGTCAAAAATATCGCCCCGGGGTTCGGCGGGATCAATCTGGAGGACATTTCCGCCCCCCGCTGCTTTGAAATTGAGGAACGCTTAAAGGAAATGCTGGATATTCCGGTCTTCCATGACGACCAGCACGGCACCGCAATCGTCGTCCTCGCTGGCATCATTAACGGACTGCGTCTGACCGGAAAGAAAAAAGAGGACTGCAAGGTTGTCGTGAACGGAGCCGGCTCCGCAGGCGTGGCAATCGCCCGGCTGCTTCTCACCTACGGATTTGCTCATGTGACCCTGTGCGACAGGGAGGGCATTATCGGGCCGGACTATCCGAACCTGAACTGGATGCAGAAAAAAATGACAGAGGTCACCAATCTGGAACACGCAAAGGGCACCCTCGCCGACGCGCTGAAAAACGCGGATATCTTCGTCGGCGTCTCCGCCCCAAACATTGTGACTCCGGAAATGGTTGCCTCCATGAACAAGGACGCCATCATCTTCGCAATGGCAAACCCCGTGCCGGAGATCATGCCGGATGCGGCGAAGGCTGCCGGTGCGCGAATCGTCGGAACCGGGCGGAGCGACTTCCCGAATCAGGTCAACAACGTAATCGCCTTTCCGGGGATCTTCAAAGGAGCGCTGGAGGGACATGCCTCACAGATCACAGAAGAGATGAAACTGGCCGCTGCCAATGCTTTGGCGTATCTCGTGTCAGACGAAGAATTAAATGATGATTTTATTATGCCAGAGGCGTTTGACCCGAGAGTTGCGGAGGTTGTCAGCACAGCTGTTAAATCTAACATTAATAAATGATTTTGAAGCAGGAGATTTCGCATTATGGCAGCACCCTTTACCATTTATAAACTCACAATTTTATATATACTGAGCAAGGCGGAATTTCCTCTCACAAATCTTCAAATTGTAAACTTCTTTATGCAGTTGGAATACACCGACAACTATTTCCGCATAGAGGAGGCGCTCTGGGATCTGGAGGACGCCGCCCTGATTGTCTCCCGGGTCACACGCACCGACACCCGCTACTCAATCACTCCCAAAGGCCGTGCGACTCTGGATGCCCTCAGCGATAAGATCAACGAGGGCATCCTCGAGGATGTAAAGAACTTCTTTTCCGAAAACAAACAGGAGCTTCGTGAAGAAAACCTAACATCGGCGGACTATTACATGACCTCAAACCACAAGTACGCTGTTCATGTCCGCATGCTCTCGGAAAATCACTACCCCATTATCGACCTTACTCTGGCTGTCCGCTCCAAAGCGCAGGCCGAGACCATCTGCGACAACTGGAAAAAGCAAAAGGAAGATGTGTACGCCTATCTGATGGATCTACTGATGCAGTGAGAGAATCTTAGGGTTCTCCCGGACAATCTCCTCAATCAGCTCCCTCTCGTCCATGTGGTATTTCACGCCGCGGATCTCCTGATAGTCCTCATGTCCCTTTCCTGCCAGAACAATGATATCGCCGTCTTCTGCGTGCTCCATACAGTAGCGGATCGCCTCTTTCCTGTCCGGAACCGTCACATACGCGCCGTCCGCGCGCTTGACCCCCTCCAGAATGTCACCTATAATGTCCATCGGCTCCTCATCCCTCGGATTGTCAGAGGTCACCACAGTGAGATCCGCCAGCCTTGAGGAGACCTCACCCATCTCATAGCGGCGGGATTTCGCCCGGTTCCCCCCGCAGCCAAACAGGCACACCAGCCTTCCCGGCTCATAAGCCCTTAATGTAGTGAGCAGGCTTTCCAATGCCATGGCATTGTGCGCGTAATCAATCATCAGCGTATAGCGGTCTGTCAGTGGGACAATCTCAATCCTTCCCTTGACTCTGACGGATTTCAGCGCCGACTGCATGAGTGCCTCGTCAACGCCAAACTCGCGGCAGACCGCAATGGCTGTCAGCGAATTGTAGACGGAAAAATCCCCCGGCACGCTCACCTCCACGTCCATATCCACAAGCCCCTTCACATGGTAGCGCACGCCGAGCGCCCCGTGATCCTTCTTGAGCTCGACATTCTCCGCAATCAAGTCGTTGTTCTTCCCGTGCCCAAATGTCTCCACCTCGCAGGTGTGCCCCGCGAGAATCCCCTCCAGATGCTCGCTGTCGCCGTTGAAAATTCCCTTTTTGCACTGCTGAAACAGCAGGCTCTTACAGTGCATGTAATCCGCAAAATCCTTGTGTTCATTCCCTCCGATATGATCCGGCTCCAAATTTGTGAATACGCCGAGATCAAAGGTGAAGCCGGAAACCCGGTGAAGCATCAGCGCCTGCGAGGAGGCCTCCATGACGACCGCATCCAATCCCGCCTCAACCATCTCCGCAAAGAGCTCCTGCACCCGGTAGGACTCCGGCGTCGTGTTGGCAGACGGAATCCGCCGCTCCCCAACAATCGACTCGATGGTGCCAATCAGCCCGGTGCGTATCCCCGATGCCTCCAGCACGGTGCGCACCATATAGGCGGTCGTCGTCTTGCCCTTCGTTCCCGTAATCCCGATGGTTTTCAATTTTTGCGCCGGATATCC
>JAFLRQ010000057.1:0-1162 GCA_022511395.1 Agathobacter sp.
GCAATTTTTCGATATGTTTCTATATGTTTTTGTTTTATTTGAAGAAAATACTGATCGTAGAACTGCTGATCGCTCTTTTGGCGGTAGGAATCCAAAAAAGGAGATGATAAATCTATTCAGTGACTGACAATTTATCCGCAGATAGCTTAGCTGGACACGGTAAGGGCATGGAAAATGGATTGTGTAACGTGAAAGTACTTCTCAGTCTGCGAAGACTGAGAGGTACTTTGTTTTATGCGCGGCAGCAGAATTTCTTGGAAAATTGTGTTGCAAGATGATATGGATTACGGTATATTAATTTGTGAAATTGAATTGCTCTCGGCAATGACTGTATGGATCAGAAAGGAATGGTTGTGATGAGAAGAAACAAAAAAGCGATTGCATTTTTGCTTGCTGCGGCGTTTTTATGCTGTGCGTGCGCAGACAAAGCCCCGGATTCTGCCCTGAATAACTCCGAACCCGCTTCCGGTACGGATGCGGTTACGCAGGGCGGAGACTCAGAATCAGAAGATTTGACAAAAAATCCAGAGAGTGAGGAGGGGATTAAGGTGATGCTGTCTATGCCGCGCAAAGGAATCGGGGATACAAACCCCATTTCTTCAAATGTTTTTTTCGCAGACCCGACGTCTGTGGAATATGAAGGCCGGATTTATGTATACGGCACCTGCGACACTCAGCAGTACATAAAAAACGGCGGAAAAGGAGATAACGGTTACGGGGATATTTCCTCGCTTTCCTGCTTTTCTACTGATGATATGAAAAACTGGACTTATCACGGTGACATTGATGTTCGTGCAGTCTGTAAATGGGCAGTGTGCTCCTGGGCACCGTCCATCGTTTCCAGGACAACGGAGTCGGGCGAAACGGAATTTTTCCTTTATTTCTGCAACAGCGGCGGAGGAATCGGTGTCATGAAGTCCAATTCTCCTCTTGGCCCATGGACGGATCCATTGTCTCATGCGCTTCTTCCGTTCACCAACGCCGACTTGAGAGAGGATCCGGTATGCTGGTGTTTTGACCCCGGCGCTGTGATCGACGACAACGGTGTGGGCTGGCTTGCCTTTGGCGGCGGAGATCCCATGCACTCCGATGAGTCCGGGCTTTACACCGGCAACTGCAGAATCGTCCGCCTTGGCAAGGATATGATTTCCGTTGACAGCAG